>JAGDAL010000069.1 GCA_017959525.1 Lachnospiraceae bacterium
CGTTTTTAACCGGATATGTGGCATTGTTGGGATTCTATTTCTATGGATTGACCTGCCTTGCCATCGGTATGTTTGCTTCTTCTTTGACGGAGAATCAGCTGATTAGTGCGGTCTTATCCTTCGTGCTGTTGTTCTTAGGATATATTATGACGAATCTGACCAATATGATTTCTTCTACCGGCAACGTGCTGACGAAGATTTTGAATTGCTATGATTTGTACACCCCGCTGAATGATTTCTTGGGCGGCAATTTAAACCTTGTGAATCTGATGTATTACATCTCCGTGATTTTGCTTTGCATCTTTTTAACTTACGAGGGCATTCAGAAGCGCAGATGGAGTGTCAGCTCCCGCAAGATTAGTTTCTCCGTATTTAGCAGTGTGACCTTCGTTCTTGGTTTGGTGGTTATTGTTCTGTTGAACGTTGGCGTGCGTGCCATTCCGTCCACCTACACTGCTTTGGATTTTACGGAAGGCGGCTTGTATTCTTTGAGCGATACGTCCAAGGAATACTTAAAGACCTTAGATCAGGATGTGACCTTGTATTACTACAACACCAAGTCCGCTGCGGATGATACGGTAAAGAAGTTACTAACCAATTACAAGACAGCATCCAGTCATATTAAGGTAAAATATGTAAATCCAACAACCAATCCGGATTTTGCATCCCAGTTCGGTGAAGAGAAAATCAATTCCGATAGTGTTGTAGTTGCAACAGAATCTGCACACAAGGTGATTGGATATAACGATTTATATGAGTTGACCACAGACTATACCTCCATGAGTTATGTACCGACAGGTTTCGACGGAGAGGGCCAGATTACCTCAGCGATTTCTTATGTAACTTCCGAGGATCGTCCGGTGATCTATACCTTGAGCGGACATAACGAGACCGAGCTTGGCGGATCTTTTTCCCAGGCGATTCAAAAAGCAAATTTTGATGTGGAGAATCTGAACTTCTTGGCTGCAGACGGTGTTCCGGAGGATGCCAGTGTGCTTTTGATTCATGCACCACAGATGGATTTTTCCAATGATGATGTAACCAAGTTAGAAAACTACTTGAATGCCGGCGGACAGCTGGTGGTTACCTTGGATTTTAAGAGTGTAGAATCCTTGCCGAAGTTCCTTGGCGTATTGGAATCCTACGGCGTTACACTTGAGAACGGTATCGTTGCGGAAGGAGACGACAGTGCTTACTATCAGAGCCAGTATTACTTACTGCCTACGGTAAGCGCTGATGAGGTGAACGGTGATTTGGCCGGCAGCCTGTCTGTATTCATGCCACTGTCTCTTGCCTTTCATTATTCCGAAAAGGAAGGCTATACCTACACACCGTTAATGACGACCAGTGATCAGGCTTTTATTAAGTCCTTTGAGAGCACCGAGTCTGCAGTTGAGACCGTTAACGGTCAGCAGGTCTTAGACAAGGTAGAGAAGGAAGAGGGCGATGTAGCAGGACCGTTTACCCTGGGATTGAATGTAACCGCCGATAACGGTAGCAGCATTTACCTCTATGGTTCCGCTTATACCTTTACCGAGAGTGCGGATGATATTGTATCCGGCCGTAACGGTCGTCTCTTCGGACAGCTGATGACCACCATCTGCAGCAACGGAGAAGACAAGAGTGTAGTGGTTCCGGTGAAGTCCTTTGATGCACCAACCCTTACGGTAACCGATTACGCCATCCATATGTACGGAATGCTCTGGGGCATCTTATTGCCGCTGGCATCCATTGTATGCGGTGTTGTGATCTGGATTTTAAGACGTAGAAAATAAAAAGAAAGACGACAATGAGATTACTTCTCGTTGTCGTCTTTTTTTGCAATGCGAAGGAATACGCCCATGACCCAAAGCATCACCGGGATTACGATGGTGGCAGCAACGGATGCGCCCAACAGGGTGAAGGTCTTTGGATTGTCAAAAATGGCAAAAATCAGGGTAGACACATAGAGGGCTACCAACAGAATAATTCCAACGATTGCAAGGACTTGTTTTGCTTTTTTCATAACTTACCTCGCTTTGTTCTTTTTTATCCTAGAGAAAGGAAGAATTCTTGTCAATAGTAGGCCCGAAATGTTATAATGACACTCGTGTGAAAATACGAATATCAGCGACAGGACGGTCGTTGGAGTATAGAAGGAGAGTAACAATGGCATTATTAGATGAGTGGAAGAAAATTGCCTATGATCGTAATCTGGATCGAGGCGCATTAGAGAGATTCTGGAATGACTATTTCCTGAAGGAGAAGAGCATCTATGAGAAGCTTTTGACTGACCCGAATATCTCTGTGAAGGGTACGGTGAAGGAATTGGCTGAGAAGTATGGTATCACTACCTTAGAGATGGCCGGATTCCTGGATGGTATCAATGATTCCTTGGTTGAGGCAAACCCAATTGACACCATGGAAGAGGATACCGAAGTATCTTTGGTATTCGACAAAGAGAAGCTTTACATGAACATGGTAGATGCACGTGCAGATTGGTTGTACAACCTTCCACAGTGGGAGAGCATCTTCGATGAGGCTAAGCGTAAGGAGTTATTCTTAGAGCAGCGTAAGTCCGGAACCATTCACGTAGAGAAGAAGGTTGGACGTAATGATCCATGCCCATGCGGAAGTGGTAAAAAGTACAAATATTGCTGCGGCAAGAAGTAATTTTTCGTTAGTTTACAAATTGACTTTCCCCTTAGTGGAGAGTATATTTTCTACATAACACGTTGAGAAGAACAGTAAGTATGTTTGAGGTCTTCCAGAGAGCGTTGCATATGGTGAGAGCAATGCAGAATAGGACATACCGAACACCATCTTTGAGTGGCTCTTAATCGAGTCCGGTGACTCCGTTATCGTCGCAATGAGTGATCCCGTTTTACGGGGTAAGCAGGGTGGAACCGCGAATTTATTCGTCCCATGCAGATAGCTAAGGCTGATGCGTGGGATTTTTTTATTTCACGCAAGCCGCAATCACTTATTTTAGGAGGGACCTATTATGAAAATCACATTAAAAGACGGATCAAGCAAGGAGTATGCTTCTTCCATTTCCATCATTGATATCGCTTCCGATATCAGCGAGGGATTGGCACGCGTTGCCTGTGCAGGTGAGGTGAACGGTGAAGTTAAGGATTTACGTACCGTAATCTCTGAGGATTGTAATTTGAACATTTTAACTGCGAATGACCCGGAGGGACTGCGTGTGCTTCGTCACAGCACTTCCCATGTATTGGCTCAGGCGGTTAAGAATTTGTTCCCGGAAGCAAAGCTGGCTATCGGACCTGCCATCGACGAGGGATTTTATTATGACTTTGACTGCCAGTCTTTTACCAGAGATGACTTGGATGCCATTGAGGCAGAGATGAAGAAAATCATCAAGGCCGGTGCAGAGCTTCGTTACTTTGAGCTGCCACGTGCAGAGGCTATTCAGTTGATGAAGGACCGTAACGAACCATATAAGGTAGAGTTGATTGAGGATTTGCCGGAGGATGCAACCATTTCCTTCTATGAGCAGGGCGATGGATTTGTAGATTTGTGTGCCGGACCTCACATCATGAAGATTAACAAGAATATGATGAAGGCATTCAAGCTGATTTCTTCTTCCGGAGCTTACTGGAGAGGCGATGAGCACAATGCCATGTTAACCCGTATTTACGGAACCGCTTTCCCAAGCAAGGATGAGTTGAACGTTTACTTGGAGGAGTTGGCTGAGCGTAAGAACCGCGATCACAACAAGTTGGGTCGTGAGATGGATCTGTTTACAACCGTTGATGTCATCGGTCAGGGACTTCCATTGTTCATGCCAAAGGGTACCAAGATCATCCAGAAGTTACAGCGTTGGATTGAGGACTTGGAGGATTACGAGTGGGGTTATGTACGTACCCGTACTCCTTATATGGCGAAGTCTACATTGTATAAGATTTCCGATCACTGGTATCACTACAAGGACGGCATGTTCACCATGAACGAAATCGCTCTTTCCGCTGAGGAAGAGGAGCGTCAGAAGGGACGTGTGGTTCGCGGCGTTGAGGATCTTGCTTCCTTAGAGCAGGATGCAGACAGCGATGTATACGCACTTCGTCCGATGACCTGCCCATTCCAGTATTTCGTATATAAGGCTAGACCAAAGAGCTATCGTGATCTTCCTTATCGTATGGGTGAGACTTCTACCTTGTTCCGTAACGAGGATTCCGGTGAGATGCACGGCTTGACCCGTGTTCGTCAGTTCACCATTTCCGAGGGACACTTGGTATGTACTCCGGAGCAGATTGACGAAGAGTTCAAGAATTGCGTGAAGTTGGCAAAGTATTGCTTGACTACTCTTGGTCTTGAGAACGTTGTGACTTATCGTATGTCCAAGTGGGATCCGGAGAATGCAGACCATTATCTTGGAACTGCAGAGGATTGGGACCGCGTTCAGAATGCAATGCGTACCATCTTGGATG
The DNA here is from genome assembly GCA_017959525.1 of Lachnospiraceae bacterium. Classification (GTDB taxonomy): domain Bacteria; phylum Bacillota; class Clostridia; order Lachnospirales; family Lachnospiraceae; genus XBD2001. Next base: position 4,431 of record JAGDAL010000069.1, read on the forward strand.
AGATCGGCTTAGAGTACACCGAGGCTGCC
>JAGDAL010000070.1 GCA_017959525.1 Lachnospiraceae bacterium
AAGAGCAGATGAAGCGGGAAGGATTAGTTTCCAAAGAGACGCCCATAGTGAATCATATGCCGAATAGACAAACGTAAATAGTTTTGCAGGAATGCTGATTTGACTGAAAATTACATAAGAATTCTTGCAACTGTCTAAGAACTGCGATAAAATGAGTATGTGAAACTCATTATTATTGCAGTTCTTTTTTTCGTGGAGGTCTTATATGCAGGTAACCATTGGGAAAAGCAGTCAAAATGATGCAACACAAGCAGTAAAGGAGGCCATGAAGAACAGTGGTACACCGAAATTGGTGTTCTTCATTAGTGCCTATGGGAATATTAGGGAAGTAGCAGAAGTTTTTCAGAAAGAGTATCCGAATACCCTCTCCATCGGAACCAGCGGAATCCACTACTTTGGTGGCGAATCCTCCGACCAGGAATTGGTAGTGGTCGCTTTTGGACAAGATGCAGAAGTCTCCGTTGGTGTGATGCGCTATCTATCCACTTGTCCGGTAGCGGATATTGAAGCCTTAAAGCAGGCCGTGGCAGCGGTTCATCCGGAAGATGGGAAGACGGTATGTCTGGAATGCTGTACCGGTGAGGAAGAGCGACTGGTTACGACCATGAATGTGGTATTGGGACAGCATCACATTCCATTGGTGGGCGGAACTGTTTTTGGAACGCCGGAAGGCAAGAAGTCCTATGTGGCAGTTAACGGCATCCTCTATGAAGACGCCTGCTGCTATGCAGTGATTAAGAATACGAGTGGTCATATCCGTACCTATTCGGAGCTGATCTATGAGATGGATGCAGAAGCACCGCGTCATATTGCGACCAAGGTAAACTTGAGCAATAAGGAATTGATTGCCTTAGATGGCAGACCTGCTGCAGAAGTCTATGCCGGCGAGCTAGGTATCTCCAAGGGCGAAGTGGTGGATAATGTATTACAAAGCCCGTTGGGCCGTGTGGTTGGTGATGAGGTCTTTATCTCGTCCCAGTACGCCATTGGTAATGGAGATTCCCTCATCAATTACAAGCGAATCAATGAGAATGATACCATCTGCGTATTGAAGCTGATGGATTACAAGAGTATCAATGCAGACACCAGAGCGGAGATTTCCAGGGAGTCATCCCACATCTCCTTTGTTTTCATGGTGAATTGCATTTATCGACATTTGCTCTTTTCCAATGAGGGATTTTTAAATACCTTCCTTGCAGACATGAATCACTTAGGACCTTCGGTTGGAATGGTCGGTGGTGGCGAACAGTACAAGAATCAGCATGTAAACCAGACCATGGTATGTGCGGTATTTGAATAATTGCAGGATGAAAGGGGTAACAAACATGGCATTTTTTAATAAGAATCAGAATGTGACCAATCAGCCGGCGGTTCCTTCCGAGGCCGCAAAAACAAGTTTGAAAAAGCGCTTGGCTCCGCTCCGTGATATTGGACGATTTGCCATTGAGCAGAAGAATATGTTACAGAGTCAGGAGAGCGAGACCATTGACGGAATCGATCAGATTAACAAGTCCTTCCAGCTGGTGCAGGAAAAGCATACCAATATTACAAATTCCGTAGACGGATTGCGAGAGGAATTCGAGAATGTGCGTGGCATCACAGATACCTTCGAGGGCATTATCTCCAAGCTGATGGATACCGCGCAGGCTTCCCACGCAGGGATGGAAGAAATTGACCGGAATTCCGATACGGTAAATGAGACCATTAATTCCATGCAGGAAGTGTTCGAACAGTTCCAGCAGAGCTTCGATGATATTCAGGAGAAAATCAACCAGATTAATGGCATTGCCAGTCAGACCAACCTGTTGGCATTGAATGCTTCCATTGAGGCAGCCAGAGCCGGTGAGGCGGGCCGCGGATTTGCTGTTGTAGCAACCCAAGTTAATAAGTTATCCCAGGATATCAAGGAATTGGTTGTTTCCATCGGTGACAGTATGGAGCAGTTAAATACCAACAATCAGGGGCTGGTACAATCTCTGCAGGGCACCAGAGAAGCCATTGAGCAGTCCCATAAGAGTATCGAAGAGACACAGGAGACGATTGATAATATTAAAACGGTTGCAGAAGAAGTGGGCGAGCAGAGTGAACAGATGACGGAGGTCATTAACAACTGTAATCGCTCGGTGGATGAGGTAAATTCCAACATCGAAGAATCTACCCACTACTTCACCAGAGTGAACGATGATATCGAGACCATGCGCAACAAGATTACCAAGAAAGGATTCATGTTTGAGGATATGAATAACATTTTGGAACAGATTGATCCGTTGATCGATCAGTTGGAAAAGTAACATAAATCCACACTTTCTTCAATGTGAGAAAGTGTGGATTTTTATTTTGCTATCTGATATGATGAATGACGTGGGTGGAAAAAATGATGAAATAAGGAGCACCATAATGAACGATTATGTAATTGTAGTAGATCTTTCTGCGAATATCAGTACCAAATTTGTAGAGGAACACAACCTGGTATTCATCCCAATGAATTATTCCATTGGTTCTGAAGAGCGCATCAGTGCCCGTATGGAGTCTGACGACGTTATGAAGAGCTTCTATGAGAGTCAGCGCAAGGGTATCGAGACCAAGACCAGCCAGATTACACCACAGCAGTATATGGAAGCATTTGAGCCATATTTGAAGGATGGCAAGGATGTGGTTTATATTTGTCTGTCCAGCGGACTGAGCAACACCTTCAACAGTGTTTCTTTGGCTGCCATAGATTTAGTCGAGGAGTATCCGGATGCGAAGATTTACCCGGTAGATTCCTTAGCAGGTACCGGATGTATGGGACTCTTAGCAGAGGAAGCTGCTTATAACCGTGAGAAGGGTATGAGCGCCGAAGAGAACTACAATGATTTGTGCAAGAAGGTTGACCTTCTGTGCCATGTCTTCATGGTAGATGATTTGATGTATTTACATCGTGGCGGACGTGTTCCGGCCAGCACCGCAATTATGGGAACTGTTTTGAATATCAAGCCGCTTTTGATTGTCGGTGAGGACGGTAAGCTTCCGATGATTGATAAGAAGCGTGGTATTAAGCCTGCCATGAACCGTATGGTAGAGATTTATGCCAACACCAGAGATGAGAACATGAACCGTGTCTATATCGTGCATGCGGACGCCCTGGACCGTGCGGAATTCTTACGTGATAAGGTTTTGGAAGTGAATCCAAATGCAGACGTTGAAGTGCAGATGTTATGCCCGGTGATCGGTTCCCATACCGGCCCTGGAATGGCTGCTATTTTGTACTTCGGTGACCGTCACAATTTAAAATAATACGAAGCAAAAGAAGTGTATCTATTTTCGGATAGATGCACTTTTTTTATGCCATTGGATGCCAGATATGGTATGATTTAGTGGTCAGAATATGTAGGTGTTCTGTCGAATTTTTATCCTTGGAGAGAATACATGAAACAGCAGTGGTGGCACGACAAAGTCGTATATCAGATTTACCCGAAGAGCTTTTGCGATACCACAGGAAGCGGTATCGGAGACTTGAACGGAATTACGCAGCATTTGGATTACTTGCAGGAGCTTGGGATTGATTTGATCTGGTTGTCCCCATGCTATCCGTCCCCCATGGCGGACCAGGGATATGACATCAGTGATTACCGGAATATTCATCCGGATTTTGGAACCTTGGAAGATTTCGATCGCTTGGTGGCAGAGGCCAAGAAGCGCGGTATCGGAATCTTAATGGACTTGGTGGCAAACCACTGTTCCGACGAGCATCCGTGGTTTCAAGCAGCCATGAAGGATCCGACGGGATACTATGGCAAGTACTTCTATATCGAGGAAGGTGTGGATGGGAAGGAGCCGAACAACTGGCGTTCCTACTTCGGTGGCAGTGCCTGGGAGAAGGTTCCGAATACGGACAACCTCTATTACCTGCACATGTTCCACAAGAAGCAGCCGGATCTCAATTGGGAGAATCCGCTTCTTCGACAGGAAGTCTTTGATTTTGTTAATTTCTGGTTCGATCGCGGCGTGGTAGGATTCCGCATCGATGCCATTACGGATATTAAGAAGCCGGCTACCTTGCGTGGTCGCAACTATCCACCGGACCGGGAGGACGGCATGGTATTTTGTAAGACCATGTTGCAGGATGCCCATGGCATCGGAGAGTTCTTAACCGAGTTAAAAGAGAAATGCTTTGCACCGCACAATGCCTTTACGGTAGGTGAGGTCTGCGGACAGCGGGAGGAAGAGACCAAGGATTATGTGGGAGAGGACGGATACTTCTCCAGTATGTTTGATTTCGAAGTGGCTTCCGAAGAGTCCAAGGATGGCGGTGAGTGGATGAAGAAGCATTTCGTCACCCCGCAGATGTATCGGGCAGCTATGGAGCGAACCCAGAAGCGGATGGAACCTATTGGGCTGATTGGAACGGTGCTTGAAAACCATGACCTACCACGCGTCACCAATCGTCTCTTACACAAGGAAGACCGCACGGATGCCGCGAAGAAATTGCTAGCGGTGTTGTATTTATACCAGAAGGGTATTCC
>JAGDAL010000071.1 GCA_017959525.1 Lachnospiraceae bacterium
AAATAGCACCCATACCGCCAACAATCCTTCGAAGAATCCCCAGATGCCTCCGATGAGTCGACTGATGCCTCCTACGATTGGAAGCTCATGCACGACGCGAAGCATTAAGGATATGATCAGACAAATCACTAGCGCCATGATTAGTGACACCCTCATAGCGGTTGCCGATACCACACGCGCCGTTAACTCTTCCGATACACTACTTACGATAGCTTCTTTGGCTTCCTCGATTTTTTGCTCGGTAGTATCTTGTGCGATTTCCAACAAATCGGATACCACCGGCAGATCGAATTCGTCCACCAAATCCTCTAAGCTATTGCTCTTTTCCTCGACCTGCGCATCGGCCTTGTCGCGGATGTGCTGCTCCACGTGTTCATACACCCAGGCCTTATAGGTACTGTTTAATAGGTAGTCCTCCGCCTTCGGTGTCATCCAGGATACGAATCCCAAGGTGAATACCCAGGCGATAACTCCAAAAAGAATGCCCCGCAAGCCCCGATGCGCTCCGCGGATGGTAAGTAACGCAATAATAATTACTACTATAATAAATACGATATCAATCTTCATACTATTCCTTCGTTATTCTGATGCGTTCAATCGTCTCTTTATGAATCAGTACATAATTCCGGCTGCCTTCCCATGGAATCATGCGATAGATTCCTTCGCCGAAGTCATGATGGAACTTCTGCACGCCATACTTATTATATATAGAGAGAACCTGTCCGTCCGTTACGACAGACTCTCCGTTTTTCATGAAGTAACAGTTGTTATATCCTTCGGTAAAAATCTCGGAAAACAGTTGCTTGCCACGCAGGTTGTATACCCGAAGCTCGTTGGCCGGTTCGCCGTTATCGTTCACTGCTTCCGTAATCACACCGATGTATTCATTGTTATGGAAGACACTCCTAATCTCTTCCTGAATATAAATTTCCGATTCGGACTTTGGCTTTTCTCCGGTTCCGAAAATCACAATCTCGGAATCGCCCACAGCAATGGCACGATCATCCTTCACATAATCCACTTCCGGAATCACCATATTGCCATAGGTAAAGGTTCCCATCAGATTATTGGTCTGATCGATTCCGGCGCTTCCGAAGTTATAGAAATTAATGGTACTTTGTACCGCTCCGGATGCCAAATCCAACATGGTCACCATCAAGCGGGTGCCGTCTGCGGAGATGGCGATGTCCATTGGGTATCCGCCCTTGTTCATATGGGTCTCGCCGGATGCCAACAGATTGCCGTTCACATCATACACATGCAGGTATGCTACCGAGTTCTCCTGCATCAGTACCGCGATGGTTCCGGAGGAGGAGATATCCGCTGCGGAAATCGGAAGGGTGGTGGAAATACTTCCTGCCATTCCGGCGGAGGATAAAATACGAATCTGCATGCCGCTTCGATCGTAGACCAACAAGTAATTCTGACAAGTCTCTACCACCGGCTGGCTCATCTCGTAACTCTCGTTCCAGATGAGATTGCCTTCGTAATCCGTGTAAAAAATACCGTCTCTACTGTATGCCAACAGATTCCCGTTGAAATCCATATACTCGGTTTGCTCCGAGTCAGTACGGGGTCTGGTGCTTCGCACTTCCACCGCATTATACGTTGCCAGGATACGCCACAGGATGTACGCTACCACAATCACAACCACGGATCCTAAAATCACCAGTGCCGTAACCGCCGCCTTGTTCAACTTCCTCTTTTTTCTCTTCTCTTTTTGTTCTTGCTCTTTTTCTTCCATGTTAACTCTCTTAATAGAAAAAGGGCGCAATTGCCGGCGCCCCTATTCTTTAATATTCAAATACTGCTACCCCATATGGCGGCAACGGATATGCGATGGAGTATTCTCTTCCATCACACTCTGCATGCTCTGCGGTGTAGGTTGCCTTGCGGCGCTTCTCGGTTCCGCCGAACTTCTCATCTTCACTGTTTAGAATCAGATGATACTTGCCTGCTTCCGGAACACCTACCCGATAATCATCATATGCCATCGGTGTGAAATTGCAGACGTACAGCAATCGCTTACTGTCATCGTATGGCTTGCGGACAAAACTAAAAATTCCGCGATAGGAATCATTGGCATTGATCCATTCGAATCCGTTCCAGTTAATATCCTGCTGATAGCTGGCCGGGTACTTGCGATAGATATGAAGCAGCGCCTTCATCCATTCATTGATTCCGCGATGCTTCGGATTCTCTAATAGGTACCAATCCAGTTCCCGCTTCTCGCTCCATTCCTGCAGCTGGGCAAAATCCTGGCCCATGAATAAAAGCTTCTTACCCGGATGTCCCATCATAAATGCATAGCCGGCTTTTAAGTTCTTAAACTTATCGTCCTCGAGCCCCGGCATTTTATTAATCATGGAGCACTTCAGATG
>JAGDAL010000072.1 GCA_017959525.1 Lachnospiraceae bacterium
GATGCAATCATTCACTGCGCTGCATGGACAGCTGTAGACGCAGCAGAGGATGAAGAAAATCGTGTTAAGGTGGACCTCATCAATCATCTCGGAACGCTTTACCTGGCGGAAGCAGCTAAGAGTGTTGACGTGAAGATGCTCTATATCTCTACGGATTACGTCTTCGATGGTAAGGGAACCAGACCTTGGGAACCGGATGATAAGTGTTATTCGCCGTTGAATGTATACGGAAAGAGTAAGCTGGATGGTGAGCTGGCTGTTTCCAGAATGCTTGAAAAGTATTTCATTGTGCGAATTGCCTGGGTGTTCGGTCTGAACGGAAAGAACTTCATTAAAACGATGATTAATGTCGGAAAGACGCATGATACCGTGCGGGTCGTGAAAGATCAGATTGGAACACCGACTTACACGCTTGATCTCTCCAGACTACTCGTTGATATGGTAGAAACTGATAAATACGGATACTACCATGCAACGAACGAAGGCGGATATATCTCTTGGTATGATTTCTGTAAGGAATTTTATCAGCAGTATGGGCTTACAACTAAAGTAATCCCTGTCACAACGGAAGAATACGGTCTTTCAAAGGCAGCAAGACCGGAGAATTCCAGGTTAGATAAGACAAAATTGGTGCAAGCAGGGTTCGAACCGCTTCCAGATTGGAAGGATGCGGTGGCGAGATATTTGAATGAGGCGGATTTATAAATGGGACAAATTACAGTAGTTAGAGATTTAAATGGTATTAAGGGACTTTGCAGAATTACGCCAGCAATTCATGGCGATGAACGTGGGTACTTTATGGAAACCTATAATCAAAGAGATATGGAGGAAGCAGGAATCCATATTACATTTGTACAGCATAATCAATCCTTGAGTACGAAAGGGGTCCTTAGAGGATTGCATTTCCAAAAGCAGTTTCCTCAAACCAAGTTAGTCAGAGTAATTAAAGGCGAAGTATATGATGTCGCTGTCGATTTACGAAAGGATTCGCCGACTTATGGGAAGTATCATGGAGAACTGTTGACTGAGGAAAACCATCATCAGTTCCTTGTTCCAAAAGGATTTGCTCATGGTTTTTTTGTGCTTTCCGACGTCGCTGAGTTTTGCTATCTGTGTGATGATTTCTACCATCCGAATGATGAGGGTGGTCTGGCATGGAATGATCCGGAAATTGGAATTATATGGCCAAAGTTAAGTGGGACATATAATGGAAGTGCAAGTGGAGAAGGATATTCGATAGATGGAGTCTCTTTGAAACTTGCTGAGAAGGATCAAAAATGGCTTGGCATTAAGGAGACTTTTTCATTTTAACTCATGAATAAGGAAGGATGTTATCAATGAAGGGAATTGTACTCGCCGGTGGATCCGGAACAAGATTATATCCGTTAACAAAAGTGACGAGTAAACAGTTGTTGCCGGTTTATGATAAGCCGATGATTTATTACCCATTAAGCACACTGATGTTGGCGGGCATTCGTAATATTCTGATTATCAGTACCCCGACCGATACGCCCCGTTTTGAAGCACTGTTAGGTGACGGAAGCCAGTTCGGAATTCATCTCAATTATAAGGTTCAGCCATCACCGGACGGACTCGCGCAGGCCTTTATCCTCGGTGAAGAATTCCTTGCGGGAGAAGCCGGTGCAATGGTGCTTGGTGATAACATCTTCTACGGAAACGGTTTCCGGACTCTGCTGAAGAATGCAGTGAAGAATGCAGAGGAGCAGGGACGTGCTACCGTATTCGGCTACTATGTTCCTGATCCGGAGCGTTTTGGTGTTGAATCCTTTGACGAAAACGGTAAAGTAACAAGTATTGAAGAAAAACCGAAGGCTCCGAAATCAAATTATGCGGTAACCGGTTTGTATTTCTATCCCGCGGGCGTAAGTAACAGAGCAAATCAGGTGAAACCGAGTGCCCGTGGAGAACTGGAGATTACCACACTAAATGAAATGTATCTGCAGGATGGGCTTTTGGATGTGCAACTCCTTGGACGTGGATTTGCCTGGCTTGATACCGGAACAATGCAAAGCCTTCTTCAGGCAGCCAATTTTGTTGAAACGGTTCAATCTTGTCAGGGGATTGTGATTTCAGCACCAGAAGAGATTGCATATATTAATGGTTTTATCAGCAAGGAACAGTTGGCTGAGTCAGCCGCTTTTTATGGTAAAAGTCCATATGGAGAACATCTCAAGGCAGTCGCTGAAGGAAGAGTAAAATATTAGGAGTGTTTGGTTTATGAAGATTACAGTTGCTGGTGTCGGTTATGTCGGTCTTTCGCTGGCAGTTCTTCTTGCCCAGAAGCATGAAGTAACAGCTATTACCACAACAGAAGCAAAGGCGGAGAAACTGAATCAATTTATTAGCCCGATTCAGGATGATGAGATTGAGAGATTCTTTCGTGAGGCACGCGAAGGGAAGCGCACGCTTAACCTTCATACAACAACCAATAAGGCTGCCGCATATGGAAATGCGGAATTAGTAATCATTGCTACGCCGACCAATTATGATGATGAGCATCATTTCTTTGACACTTCGGCAGTTGAGGATGCGATTGAATGGACGTTGAAAGTAAATCCGAACGTGCTGATGGTAATCAAGTCTACCATTCCGGTCGGTTACACAGAATCCGTTCGAGCCAAATACGGAGTAAAGAATATCATCTTCAGCCCGGAATTCCTCAGAGAATCAAAGGCTCTTTATGATAATCTTCATCCAAGCCGCATTGTAGTCGGTTGTTCCGATGATCAGAAGGCGGAAGGACAGATGTTCGCTGACTTGCTTCTTGAGGGCGCCCGTGCCGAAGAACATACTGCCGGCATGCCTGAGAAAAACATACCGATTCTTCTTGCACACATTACAGAGGCAGAGGCTATCAAATTGTTCGCTAATACCTATCTTGCCGTTCGTGTAAGTTACTTTAACGAGCTAGACACTTATGCGCAGACCAAAGGATTAGACACACAGATGATTATCGACGGCGTATGTATGGATCCTCGTATCGGAA
>JAGDAL010000073.1 GCA_017959525.1 Lachnospiraceae bacterium
CCTCCGGATTCTTGTTGTGACGGCCGATAATGGTATTTAAGCCAAGGATACTATTCACCGGAGTCCGGATGTTATAGGACATGGTGGATAGGAACTCGTTGGTATTCTCATTCTGTCGGCGGGCATCCAAATACTTCACCTGCTGACGACGGGCATAGATGGTTACCCGCTGCATAATCACAATCAGAAGGAACAATACGGCAAAAATTGCCAGCGTGCCTCTGGAAAAAATCTCGTCTGCACGAATCTCCAAATCACCCCAGACAGAGTGATTGCTGTGAGGAAGTACAATGGCAAGAAGGCTAAGAAGCACAACAAAGCCCACCAGCAAATCATAGACCCGCAGGATGGTCTCCCGTACTACACTCTCCGGAAGCCGGTCGTGGGAGGACTGGGAACGGGATTTCTTATTTCTTTTTGTTTTATACAAGCATTTCACTGTTCACTTCCTCCTTCCTCAAATCGCTTCAGTATGAGTAACAGGCTCTGACGATCCAGTGGCTTTACCAGATAGCCGTCGAATCCTTTTTCTTTTAAGGTGCCGGCATCCATATTGGCAGCCGTCATCATGACACAAGGCGGCACCAGGTTGCCCTCCTTCCAGAGTTCATCCATCTTGACTCTGGTCTCTTCGCCGTTCATACCAGGCATCTGATGATCCATAAAAATAATATCGAAGGTTTCCTTCGCTAAGATTTCCATGGCTTCTTCGCCGCTATAGGCGTCGGTAATATCCACATTCTCGCCACGGAGCATTTCCTTGAATACCCGGTGGTTCATCTCCTCGTCATCCACCAATAAGATGTGATGGGTCATGTTGGAAGATAATAGAATCGCATGCTCCACCGCGCGGGCATTTTTCTCACCGATCGGAGTCTCATCCACCAGCTGCTGCGGGATACGAATGGTAATGGTGGTACCCACACCTTCATCGGATAACAGCTCCATCTCACCGTCCATCATACGCAAAAGCTCATCCACAAGGTTGGCATTGATTTCTTCCTCTTGCATCGGCACTCGGTTGCTGAAGATATCCATAATCTCCTGTTGCTTTTCCAACGGGATACCGCCGGCATTGTCTTCTACGGAAATCAAGAGCAAGATTTTCTCATCCGTCAGCGGCTTGTAATCCACCCGAATGGTAATAGTGCCATGCTCCACATTGGAAAAGGTATTGGCCAACACGTTCTCCAATACCCGTCGAATCTTGGCCTCATCACCGTTTAAGTAACTTGGCAGATTCGGATTGCAATGGAACTTCAGATTCAGATGCTTGGCATCATCGTGATACTTCTCTCCCAAGCGATACACGTCTCGTAAGAACCACACCATGTCATAATTGGAATGCTCGATGACCATATGCTTGGACGAAATCTTGGAATAATCCAGGATATCGTTAATTAAGCTAAGAAGCTTCTTACTCTCCACCGTGGCATCGGAGGCCAACTGGCGAATCCGCTCATCCTCGGTAGCACGCCCAATCATAGCATTCGCAATCAGGATGGTATTGACCGGGGTACGAATCTCATGGGACATATTGGCCAGGAAGAGATTCTTGGTTCTGGCTTTGGTTTTCTCCGACTGTTCCTGTGACATGTAGAATGCACGCTGAGTCTGCAGCCAGATGTAATTGCAGGCAAAAAAGATCACCGTTCCAACCGCCAGGACAAATCCGTCTTCCGACTCCGGGAAGAAGTAGAACTGCACCACTTCCACCAGAATGGAAATGAAAAATCCCACGAATCCGCCCACTACCCAATAAAGGTTGCGGAAGAGATCCCGTCTGGCCCGATAGATATCCACCAGAATCCACACGGCAAACAACACTGCCAACACCAAAAACAGGTGTATGAGCAGGATGAAACGCATGGCATCATAACCACCTAAGGTTAGAAGCATCTCAATAATCGTAAAGGACAAGCTGGCCAAACATACCGGCTGAATCATCTGCCAGTACAGACCATGAGAACACTCATCCATGTAGTACAACAGCGGCATCGGCAACAAGCTTAAGCAGATCAGCTCCATCCAATGCATCCAGGCCACATCCGTAAAGAAGATCTGGCAGATACAGGACTGCAGGATGAACCAGCCACCCATGAACATACCGGCGTATCCTAAGAGCTTATAGCTTCGATTGATATGCACATGCGCTTCCCGGCTAAGACCAACACCAAGAAGGACTAAGCCGAAGAACAAAACACCCATACCAAGAAGCACCACCGGAAGGCGATGGAAAAACATATAGGAGGCAATAGAGATTTTCTCTCCAATGGCCATACGGCCCACATAACCCTTATAGGTCTTCAAGGGACTGGTATAAACCACGCGCAGCTCCTTGCCCCCATCCGTCTCATGCAACCGCACGAACTCCAGATGGTTGGCCGGAATATCCGTCAGGAAATAACTCTCCACATCATGGGAGACATCCCGCAACTCGCCTTCAATATAAACATCCGCTGATTGGAATGAACAATAATATCCCAGATACGTCCCTTCCGTGATCTGCTCCGGCAAAATGGTAATGGCCGTCAGATTCTCGGTATCCGGCACGTTGAAATTAGCCGGAAGGGTTACCACCGCCTTGGAACCTTCTGCGGATTCCACGACAAATTCCCCCTCCAACGGCAGAGCCTTCGGAATCTCCCCGGGATATAAGAATAATCTGGATAGACATGCCACCATGTAAAATAAGAAAAACATGACGGAACTGAAGAAAAACAATTCTCCGATTGTAAGTAGGATTTTCCTAATCTTTTCCATAGAAACCCCCATAAACTGTATATAAAGAAATTATACTAAACTATCCCCTACTTTACAAAGAAGATTACATCATTTAAAGTAAATGTGTATGCGATTTTATATCGAGACTTACAAGTAGACTTATATAAGAATGGAGAGATAAATAATGTCTATATTAGAATTCTTTTCAATGCTTGGCGGTGTCGGTTTGTTCCTCTACGGAATGACCATTATGTCTTCCGGATTGCAGAATGCAGCCGGTGACAAGATTCGTGTAATTTTGGAGCACGTAACTTCCAACAAGCTCATCGGTGTGATTTTAGGTATTGGCGTAACGGTATTGATTCAGTCATCCTCTGCCACCGATATGATGGTCATCGGTTTCGTTAACTCCGGTTTGATGACCTTGGCACAGGCGATTCTTGTCATCATGGGTGCGGACATCGGAACCACCATCACTGCACAGATCACCGCGTTTGATTTGGCCAGCTTTGCACCAATCCTTCTTTTTGTTGGATGCATCATGTATCTGTTCATTAAGAAGCCTTATGTGAAGCACATCGGATCCATCATCTTAGGTTTTGGTATGCTCTTCGTCGGCATTAGCTTAATCAAAGATGCCATTCGTCCGTTGGCACAGTCCCAGCCGTTCATTAACTTCCTGTCCAGATTATCCAATCCGGCATTGGCAGTTCTGTTTGGTTTGGCATTTACCGCATTGTTACAGAGTTCCTCATCCTCTACTGTTATTTTCCAGGCATTTGCCATTCAGGGATTGTTGGAATACCACACCGCAGTATACTTAGTTATCGGTGCTGCTATCGGTTCCGTATTCCCGAACATCTTAGCCAGCCTGACCACCAACCGTAACGGTAAGCGTACCGCTCTGTTGAACTTAACCTTCAACTTGTTCCGTGCCGGAATCTTATGCTTCCTGTTAGCGTTGTTCCCGGGTATTCTGGATTTGATCCAGAGTCTGTCTCCGAACGATATCGGACGTCAGATTGCGAATACCCACACCTTGTTCGCGATTTTTGCTGTATTGGTAATGCTTCCGTTCTCCGCGCAAATTGCCCGCTTAACCGAGAAGCTGATTCCAATCTTACCGGAAGAGACCCGTATGCTCGAAGGCAAGAAGCTCCAGTATATGGTTAGCCCGAAGAACACCCTTCCTTCTGTGGTGATTCGTCAGGCCATGTTGGAAATCACACGTCTTGGTCAGATGGCCAGAGACAACTTAGCAACTGCAGTGGAGTGCTTCTTCTCTCCTACCGATGAGCTGATGAGCCAGGTAGAAGACACCGAGAGCATCGTTGATTACCTGACCAATGAGATCAGTGATCGACTGATTGAGCTTCGTAACCAGGATATCTCCGAATCCGATATCTTCCGTGCAACGAAGCTGACCCTAATCTGCTCCAACTTCGAGCGTATCAGTGACCATGCAGAGAACATCATTGAATACAAGCAGAAAATCACTTCTGCCAAGGAAGACTTCAGTAAGCCGGCCCGCAAAGAGTTACAGCACTTAGCGGAAGCCGCTATTAAGACCATTGATGCAAGTATCGAAATCTTCTCTACTGAGAACTTCGATAAGTTACCGGAATGTGAAGCCTTAGAGGAAGCTGTTGATGAGTTGCAGCGCCAGATGAGTGAGAAGCATATCAACCGTCTCATGAAGGGCAAATGTGAACCGGCAGCCGGTGTGATCTTCACTGATATGACCACCGACTTAGAGCGTTGTTCCGATCACGCAATCAACATTGCAACTGCATTAAAAACCACAAGATAAACAAAAGCCCATGTGCAATTGCACATGGGCTTATTTACTGCCTTATTCGTCGTAATAAATGCCTTCAAATACATCTTCTGCCTTCTGCTCTGCCACCGTCTGCGGCCAGCTTAGATCACAGGCAATCCGTACCCTGGTACCGTCTTCTGTCACACCCTCTACATAAGTGGCTGCATCGGATGCAAGAATGGTAATCTCACTTCCGGCCGGAAGCATCACGGCACTTCCATCCTCTGCATTTTCTGCCTCTAACTCTACCATGGTCGTTAAAGCGAATGGAGATACAATCTCATAAGCTTCCGAAACCGCTTTTGGCATGCCGCCAAAACCAATCTCATATTCCATACGACCTTCTGCTGTAGACAGAGGATTAATCACCTGCTCTAAATAGAAGCTCTGTGGATTTGAAAACGCATACCACTGTCTCGTGGTAATTCCAACATCTTCCGGTATTTTAGAGAACTGGGACGGCATGGCCGTTACCTGTACTTCTGCTAAGGTTCCCGGGAAGGTATCCACGTAATGCAGGCTCTTGCCATTGGATTCACACACGGCAATCACCGGTTCTGTTGCAAGACCTCCGGTCACCAGATAAATATAGAGATGACCGTCTCCATCGGAGATATAGTAGGGTTGAATCTCTTCCGCATTCAGATCCACTTCCAAGGTCTCATCCCCTAATACCACAGTGGCTCCATCGGCCATCGAGGTATCTTCCGATGCATCATCAAACCGCGGTAGGGTCTGTATAGTCTCATAGGTTCCATCCCCATCA
>JAGDAL010000015.1 GCA_017959525.1 Lachnospiraceae bacterium
ACTTTTCATATTCTCCGCGGATATCATCCTCGGGCGGGGTCATTGGATACTGACCGTCGAAGCATCCGGTACAAATCGGAAGTCCTTCGGACATCTCCAGCAAGCGCTCCTTGCGCAGGTATCCAAGGCTGTCTGCACCAATAATCTGTCGAATCTCATCGATGGATTTATTGTAAGCAATCAGCTGCTCTCTGGCCGGTACATCAATACCGAAATAGCAAGGCCATAAGAATGGCGGGCTGGAAATACGAACGTGCACTTCCTTGGCTCCGGCCTCTTTTAGCATGCCAACAATGCGGTCGGATGTGGTTCCACGCACGATGGAGTCATCAATCATGACCACACGCTTACCGGCAACGTTCTCTTTTAACACGGACAACTTCACCTGCACCGAAGATTCACGGCTGTTCTGCTTCGGCTTAATGAAGGTACGACCCACGTAGGTATTCTTAACAAAAGCGGTTCCGTACGGAATTCCGGAAGCGAGGGAGAATCCCAAAGCGGCTGCATTACCGGATTCCGGTACACCGGTGACTAAGTCTGCCTCTACCGGGCTATCCTCCCAGAGGAACTTACCGGCCTTGATGCGGGACTCATACACACTGACACCGTCAATATAGCTATCCGGTCTTGCGAAGTAGATGTATTCGAAAATACAACGTGCTTCCTTGCCCGGATCAATACAATTCTCCAAATTGGACTGGATGCCGTATTCCGGAGAAATGGTAACAATCTCACCCGGTCTTACATCACGAATGAACTCTGCACCGATGGTGCTAAGGGCACAACTCTCGGATGCAAAAACATAGGCATTGTCACGCTTACCGATACAAAGCGGCTTAAATCCATAAGGATCGCGGGCAGCAATCAGCTTCCGAGGGCTCATAACTACAAGAGAATAAGCACCCTTTAAGCGACGGCAAGCAAGGCGAACCGCATCCTCAACCGTCGGTGTATTCAAACGCTCTCTGGCGATGTAATACGCAATGGTCTCAGAATCGATGGTGGTCTGGAAAATCGCACCGGTACGGGACAACTCATCACGCAACTCATTGGCGTTGATTAAGTTTCCGTTGTGTGCCAATGCAAGGGTACCCTTGATGTAATTTAAAACCAAAGGCTGTGCATTGGAGATGGAGGACTCACCGGCGGTGGAATAACGTACATGTCCCACACCGATATTTCCATGAAGCTTGGACAAGGACTCTCCGTCAAATGCTTCATTCACAAGGCCCATACCCTTATGGAAGTCAACCTTCCCCTTTGGACCTTCTGTATCACTGACTGCAATGCCGGCACTTTCCTGGCCACGATGCTGCAAGGCAAACAATCCATAATAAATGGTGGATGCTACGTCCTTGCCATCAAAGTCATAGATGCCGAAAACACCACAGGCATCATGCAGTACATCATCACGAAGTACATTTTTCATAAACAACTTCTCCTATTCGATTACGCTTGAAACTTTGTTCCGGTGAGAAGTTCGAATGCTTCCTCATACTTCTCAATGGTCTTGGCAATCACATCGTCCGGAAGTAAGTAATCGCTATCCGGATTTGCCTTTAACCAATCACGAACAAACTGCTTATCGAAAGAAGGCTGGCTCTTGCCCGGCTCATAGCCTTCTACCGGCCAGAAACGGGAGCTGTCAGGGGTTAACATCTCATCGCCGAGAACTACATTGCCGTTCTCATCCAAGCCGAACTCGAACTTGGTATCTGCAATGATAATACCCTTAGAACGTGCATAATCTGCACACTTCTTATAGAGTGCGATGGTGCAATCACGAAGCTTGGAAGCGTACTCTTCTCCCTTGCCCGGATAAATCTTCTCTAAGATTTCTACAGAATCCTCAAATGTAATATGCTCGTCGTGTAAACCAATCTCCGCCTTAGTGGTAGGGGTATAAATCGGTTCCGGCAACTGGTCGGACTCCTTCAAACCTTCCGGAAGGGTAATTCCGCAAACCTTTCCGTTCTCTTTATAGCTCTCCCAGCCGCTACCGGTAATGTAGCCACGCACGATACACTCGATTGGAAGCATCTCCAACTTCTTGCACATCATGCTCTTACCACGATACTCCTCCTTCTGGAAGAATTCCGGCATGTCTGCGGTATCCACGGACAGCATGTGATTTGGAAGGATATCCTTGGTAAAATCAAACCAGAATTTTGACATCTGGGTCAAAATCGCACCCTTATGTGATACCTTGTTCTTTAAAATCACATCAAATGCGGAAATACGGTCGGTTGCTACCATGATAATGCTCTCCCCATTATCATAAACCTCACGTACTTTTCCTTCCTTCATCGGTTTCATCTCTGCACTCATCTTTCTTTCCTTTCATTTACAATACTTTTATGATGCCTTAAAAAAGACATAGTAACTGCCGGAGATAAAAACCTCCGGCAGTTATAAGCAAAACTATTTCTTAATCAATAAAGAATGTCCAGTCATCTCTTCCGGCTGCTCCATACCCATAAGTTCAATCAAAGTAGGAATGATATCACATAACTTACCACCCTCCGCAAGTGTGTAAGAAGGATCTGCATTCACTAAGATAAACGGAACAGGATTGGTGGTATGAGCGGTCCAAGGTGCACCGGTCTCATAATCAACCATCTGCTCGCAGTTACCGTGGTCCGCACAAATGAACATCACTCCGTCAACGCTCTTTAATGCTTCCACAGCCTTACCAACACAGGTATCAACCGTCTCAACAGCCTTCACAGCTGCTTCAATAATTCCGGTATGTCCAACCATATCCGGGTTCGCAAAATTGATGACAATTACATCATACTGATCAGAGGTAATTGCATCACATAACTTATCACATACTTCCGGTGCGCTCATCTCCGGCTGCAAATCATAGGTAGCAACCTTCGGGGAGTTAACCAAAATACGGTTCTCGTTCAAGTTCGGCTCTTCTACGCCACCGTTAAAGAAGAAGGTAACATGTGCATACTTCTCAGTCTCTGCAATACGAGCCTGGGTCTTGCCATTTGCAGCTAAGAACTCACCAAAGGTGTTCTTCAACTCTACCTTCTTAAATGCAACATCCTTATTAGGAATAGTAACATCATACTCAGTAAAGCATACATAGTATACGTTCTTACGAGCACCACGATCGAATCCGTCGAACTCATCCATACAGAAGGTTCTGGTAATCTCACGTGCACGGTCCGGACGGAAGTTAAAGCAGATTACACTGTCTCCATCCTGAATGGTAGCAACCGGCTGTCCGCCTTCGGTAATGGTCGTAGGAAGAACGAACTCATCGGTTACGTCCTGATCGTAAGAAGCCTGCAATGCTGCAGTTGCACTGGTAGCCTGAACGCCGTTACCCTCGGTCAGGTTACGATATGCCTTCTCTACACGATCCCAACGATTATCACGGTCCATAGCGTAGAAACGTCCGCTTAAGGAAGCAACCTTACCTACACCAATCTCTGCCATCTTCTCTTCCAACTCTTTTACGAAACCAAGTCCGGAAGTAGGAGCGGTATCACGACCGTCTAAGAATGCATGAACATAAACCTTGTCAACACCCATGCGCTTTGCCATCTCTAACAAGCCAAAGATATGAGTATTGTGGCTGTGTACACCACCGTCAGATACAAGACCATACATATGAACAGCGGAGTTATTCTTCTTCGCATTCTCGAATGCAGCCTTCAATGCCTCATTCTCAAAGAAATCACCATCTTCGATTTCTTTGGTGATACGGGTTAACTCCTGATATACGATACGGCCGGCACCCATGTTCATGTGACCAACCTCAGAATTACCCATCTGACCGTCCGGAAGACCAACTGCTAAGCCGCTGGCATAACCCTTCTGCCATGGACACTCTGCCATCAGCTTGTCAATGTTTGGAGTCTTTGCTGCATAAACTGCATTTGCCTCATGGTTATCATTGAGACCAAAGCCGTCCAAAATCATTAAAACAACCGGTTTTTTGCTCATTCTAAATTCCTCCATGTGTTTTGTTATTTGTGAGTAACTGCACCATCATCGGAAATCCGGATGGTATTTGAAATGCTCTCTACGTAATCGTAAAGCGCACGACTGTCGTTCGTATCCGTAACCAAGGATGTCACTCCGAATTCAAAGTGGCATGGGATGAACCGAAGGTCCGTCTTGCCGTCGGAATGAATGGTTACTTCCGCCAATCCCGTATCATACGCGGTTGGCATGTTACTGGTACTGGAGAACCAGTAGTTCCCAAGACTGTAGTATATCGGAACATCCCCTACAAATTCAATACCCTGTAAGCAATGTGGATGTCCTCCGATAATAACATCTGCCCCGGAATGTATAAAGGCATTGGCCAGATTGATCTGGTCCTGACCGTACATGGCATTGCCTTCCGTACCCCAGTGTACCACAGCTATGACGATATCTGCATTCTTTTTTGCACGGGATATCACGCTGCAATATTTCTCCGGATGCAGGCATTTTAATACACCGGCTCGCTCATCCGTAGCCTCTTTGGTGTAATCGTATGTACGCTCAATTTGTGTGGCATCGACCAACGCAATTTTACGGCCTCCGGCCACATAATAAATAATCTTCTCGGCTTCGTCAAGGTTTTCTCCGGCACCAATATAAGGGAGTTCAATATCACGGAATGTAGATAAGGTGTCCTTCATTCCGATTTCCCCGTAATCCCAGACGTGATTGTTCCCAAGGGTAACCACATCCGTTCCAATGGCGCTGATTTGCGTCACCAGCTTCGGATCTGCCCGGAAGGTAAACGCCTTACCGGAAAGCGCCGTTCCTCGATTGGTAAAAGCGAATTCGTTATTCACGACGAAGACGTCGGACTGTTGCATCAGCTCCAATAAATCAGGAGAAAAACAATCTACCAATCCGTTCTTCTGGCGATCCATGAAGTTACGGGTTGCAACCCCATCTGCCAGATTCACATCCCCGGTAAAGGTAAATGTAATGGCATCATCAGATGCCGTGGCAGGTTCGTAAATATTACCGAACTCATAGAACTGTAATCCCGTTGCCTTACAGTATTGATACCATAAAACATGGATACTGTTCCCACAGGCCTTATACCATTCCTCCGGGTCCGAATAATTTGCAGCTGCAATCAAGGATTCCAATGCCTCTTGGCCATAGGTATTGGTATACCAGGTCATAAATCCCTCATCAATGGGATGATGACCGATATAGTCCGCAGTGGCATGTTCCAAGACCTTCGCATAACTATCCTGCAAATCTACAATATGAACTTCATTCGTTGTTGCCTCCCGCACCGGGGATGGCACGCTTGCGTCCGAAGTCTCATGCTGACAACCACAGAGCGCAGTTGATACGATTAGTATCAAAGGTAATAAGCCCCATTTTTTCATTACATATCCTTCAAGAGTAATTCTACTCTGGCGATTGCTTCAGAGACACCTTCGTATCCGGAAGTCTCTGCAAGCTTGTAATAAGCCAATGCTGTCTCAAGATTTTGGTCTACGCCATATCCATTCTCATACATATATCCCAGATTGATCTGCGCAGGAACATAGCCCTGTGCCGCTGCAAGCTTCTGGTAGTATGCAGCCTGTCCGTAATTGGCATCTACGCCAAGTCCGTTAAAGTAAATGTAGCCCATCTGACAAATGGCCGGTGCATAGTCCTGACTCGTTGCCAGTTCAAACCAGTTCAATGCGGTCTCGTAATCCCGATCCACACCAAGACCCATCTGGTACAAAATTCCCATGTAGTACTGGGCCATCGCATAACCGTTGTCCGCTGCAATCTGGAACTGCTCCAATGCCATAGCTTCATCCGGTGCGAACCACTTGCCACCCATATACAGGATACCAAGACGGGTATGTGCACTGTTGATAGCGTATTGATCCCAGATCTTATCACTGGTGTTCTTGGCTACTGCCTGATATTTCTTCACGGCAGCATCCAAATCACGCTCAACGCCAATCCCGCGCTCCTGAATGTAACCCATATAGAACATGGCATCCAGATTGCCGGCATCGTAAGCGATTTTTAAATTGTCATAGATGTCACTGCCGTAAGTCTCTCCCGCAGAAGCGATTTTCTCCTGCAGTGCGGCATATTCCGGTGTATCCTTCACGGAAACGGTCGGAGCTTCCGGCTGAGTCGGAGCCGTTGCCTCTTCATCCTTCTCCTTATCCTTCTCGTCCTCTTCCTCCGGAAGAATGATTGGATTGGTTTCTAAATAAAGGGCATTCTCCATATCGTCCCATGCGGTTAGGTTGTAGCTGCCGACTTCCTCTTCATATTGAAGCATAGCGATACGGGCAAGACCCACATAGCCTTCCGGCAAGTCTGCGTCCACCGCTGCGGTAAAAAAGTCTGCGGCTGCATCCAAATCAGCTTCTACACCGCAACCATTCAAGTACAGATAACCGATACCGATATTACCGCGCATCTCTCCATACTCAATGGCTTTCATATACCAGTCGAAGGCTTTGCTGAAATTCTGTGGTACGTCTTCGGTACCATAGTCATAATGCAATCCCAAATAGTAAGCCGCTTCGCCATCCTGTTCGTAGGTTAAGACCTCCAGCTGTTTCATGCTCAACTGGCTGTAGTCTGAAACCTCTTCTCTGGCTTCTTCCGGCGTAGCCTCCGGCTCTTCTTTCTTTTGACCGCAGGCAGTTGTTGTAAAAACAACAGCTGCCAGGATCAACATAGATAAAAACTTTTTATTCATTTGATTACTCTGCTTTTTCTTCTACATATTCCTTGCGGATTTCCTTGGTACGGATTTCCTCTGTAATATTAGCGACGAACTCAGAAAGGGCAATCGCACCTGCATCTCCGTCATAACGGCTACGCATGGATACGGTTCCGTCTTCCTGCTCCTTCTCACCTACAATCAGCATGTAAGGAACCTTCTCGTTACGAGCCTCACGGATCTTGTATCCGATCTTCTCGGAACGACGGTCAACGGTAACATCCACACCGGCCTTACGAAGCTCTGCAAATACAGTATCTGCATAGTCGAAATACTTCTCGGAAATCGGAAGTACACGTACCTGCTCCGGACATAACCAAGTCGGAAGCTTGCCTGCATACTTCTCAATCAACCAAGCCAAGGTACGCTCATAGCATCCCATGGAAGTACGGTGAATGATATATGGACGCTTCTTCTGTCCGTCCTTATCAGTATAACTCATATCGTAACGTTCTGCTAAGAACATATCCAACTGAATGGTAATCATGGTATCTTCTTTGCCGTAAACGTTCTTTGCCTGGATATCCAGCTTCGGGCCTTAGAATGCAGCCTCTCCGGCAGCCTCGGTGTACTCTAAGCCGATTTCATCCAAGATGGTACGCATTGCATTCTGAA
>JAGDAL010000074.1 GCA_017959525.1 Lachnospiraceae bacterium
CCGTAGCGGCTTCTTCTGCCTCTTTTTGCTGCTCTTCCTTAATGGTCTGCTTATCGGTTGCTTCCGCTGTTGCAGTCCCGTTATTTGCCGTATTTGGCTTCATAAAAGCGATGGCAATCAGGAATATAATGGTGGTAACAAAAACACCAATCCCCATGCCACGCATGTAATACTTCAGCTTCATCTATACTCTCCTACGCTGTGTAATCCTCATCAAAAAGTCCAAGCACCAGCTTAATCTCGCCTAAGCCTTTGCCTAATTTCTTGGCGATTTCAATCTCGCTATAGCCTTCTTTGTACATCTTTAAGATCTGGTCGTTCTCATCTTCGGCGTGAATCTCATCTCCGCTGGTATCTTCCATCTTCTGCATGAAAACCTGCTTTAGAGATTCCATATTCTCACGAACCGCTTCTCTGACATCTTCCGGGATCACAGAATCTTCCGGAATCGCTTCTTTTGCCACAATCTCTTCCGAAATCGGTGCGCCTTTTAATGCCTCATAGGAGGAAACCATTGCAGCCACATCCTCTTTTAATGCACGCAGGCTGGATTCGGAATGCTGCAACTCCTCTGTTAAACGGGTAATCTTCTCCTGCTTTTCATTGAGCATGTTGTAGAGAAACATGACCTCTTCATGGGACTTCTTCATGGAATCCAATACGGTATCGGAATACTCATTAATCGCAAGGATTTTCTCATTGGTCTCCTTGTCGGATTTGGTCTCCAAATCCATTACCGCATGGTCCAAATTGTTCTCGATGCGACGGTCAATCTCGTCCGCTGCACGACCCATGGCCTTCTCAACAATCACATGCACTTCCTTCTCGCTGAGCTTTTGGATATGCTCCACATCAGAAGAAGACAGCTTCTCCGTAACGAAGAAGCTGCCAACAAAAAATATCGCTCCAATAATTAACAACGAAATCTCTAATCCGGTCATTCTAGTTCTCCATATTTATATTTTCATATCGAAGGATCCGTGGTCATTCTTCAGACGTACGGAGCCATCCGACACAGGACCGTCTTTTTGGTCCTTCTTTTTCTTCTTGTTGCGATTCGCCTGATAGGAATCGCCACGACCGCCACCCTCGAAGTCAAACGGATGATCTGCCGCTTCTTCCTTCTCTTTTACGGAATGCAGATTCAGTTCCACGCCTTCCTTGACCGCAGCATTGGCATAATCCTGCTGTACAATGGGGCGATGTTCCTCAGAGGCCTTCGTCGCCGAAACCTCCGTGGTGTTTTGAATCATTCCATTAAAATCGATTGGTCGAATTGACATAACTACTACATCCTCTACAGATTGGTTACTAAAATCTCACCGTTCTTCTTCTCAAACTGGCAATAAGAACGCTTGTCCTTCATGGTCATAGACAAATCCGAGATGGTAATCATAACTCCGGAATGAATGTCTCTTCGCACAATGACTTTGGCGTGCTTGGAATTGATCAGTTCCTGATGCAACGCATTGAACTCCACACGGCAGTCCTGAAGCATATCCTTCGTAGAACGAAGCTCTGCCATCAGCTTGTTCAAGTATAACATATTCTTATGATCCAATGCCTTACCGGATTCCACAAAATCATTGTAGGTCTTAATTACCGGGGTCAACTTATTAATCTTTTTGGTTAAGGATGTAATACTCTTATGCAACTGGGTATAGCGTTCCTTCTTCTCCGGCGCCATACCGACTTCTATATGTGTCATTGCTCCCATTTCGGAACCAATGGTCATGGACTCTACCTTGCCTCCGGCGCGTACGCTACCGCCAGCAATAAAGCCCTTCTTATCAATTACAATAATATCTTCCGAAGCATTCACTTCACTGTAGATAATGGATCCGGTCTCAATATAGCCACCGGAGAATACTTTGGCGTTCTCTATGAACTGTACAATGACATTCCCCTTGGCATCTAAAATACCACGACGCATCCCGTGAATACCACGCTTTACGATGATCTGGCCACCGGCCTGAATCAATGCATCTTCTACGACACCATCCACGATTACATCGCCTCTGGCTACCACGGAAAAACCACCGCGGACATTGCCGTGAATATGGACGTTACCATCGTAGTGGATATTACCGATGGAATTATCTATATCTGCCGGCACGTCATAAACGTCGGAGACAAAGACTTTTTCATTGACCAAAGAAACATGTCCGGTAACGGCTGCATAAATCTCGGTACGGTCATCGGAAATACGGATATTCTGGCCGAATTCCAAATGCTTACTCTTAACCGTTCTGGTAGGAATATCCTGGCCGCATACATTCTTGCCCGGCTTACCGCGATCTTCCGGAGTAAGCCTCGCTAAGAGGTCACCTTCTTTGACACCGCAGATGGTGTTTAAGTCACGATAATCAACGGAGCCGTCATCGTTATGTTTCGGCTTCAAGGATGGATTGGTATTAAAGAAGTATTCAATCTTGGCATCTCGACCGATCTCCGGCTGAAGCCCTTCTGCGAATACATAATCCGTTGCATAGCAAGGATCCTCAAGATACGCAAGAATTGCATCCTGGTTCACACCATACACAACTCCACGCTTGGATAATTCCCCCATAATATCTTTCGCATTCATGCGAGCACCACCGGTAGATGGCGGCATGAAGCGACATGTAACGCGCATTTTATCCAGTGAAATCTTAATATTCATGGTTTCACTGAATTCTAAGCCGTCACAATTTCCAAATGCAAATGTGGACGCTTTCGGTTCTGCCAATTGACGTCGAAATGCCCCCTTGTCATAATCGCCGATTCCGTGGGCAAACAAATACTCGTCAACCTCTGCCACATTAATTGGCAGACCTCCCTCTTTCGGCGGATAAATATGGCCGATTGCTTCTGTGCCATTGATTTCGACTTGGACATAACCGTTTAACTGATTGCTCATTGGCTGGCCATACCTCCTCCCCTAAATACTAACCGGTCAAAACATTCATGTACGGTCCCATTTTTTTCTTCATCTTCACTAAGGCTTTGGTGTGAAGCTGAGAAACACGTGATTCGGATACTTCCAAAACACGGCTGATTTCTTTTAGATTCAAATCCTCATAGTAATACAAGAGGATGACTTTCTTTTCTTTTTCCGTAAGGGTTTCCAATGCTTCGCCGAGTACTTCCTTCAGCTCTTCTCTGGAAATTACATCCTCCGGTTGTTCAAAATGTGTATTGCGATGTGCGTCCATGGCCGGCTCATTGCCCTGTTCCATGAACTCATTCAAGGATACTAAGTTGGTAACCTTCAGCTGAGACTGCCATCCCAAATACTCGTCCTCGGAAATACCGAGCTCACTGGCCACCTCTGCATCCGAAGCCATTTTACCGGTACGAATCTCCACGGAACGGGAGGCTTCGTCAATCTTCTTCTGCTTCTGGCGAACGGTACGCGGAATCCAGTCCATTTTACGAATCTGGTCTAAGATGGCTCCCTTGATTCGTAAGCTGGCATAGGTTTCGAATTTGACTTCTTTGCCCAGATCGAATTTATCGATGGCATCAATCAAGCCAAACACGCCGTATCCAACCAAATCATCGTACTCAACATTGCTGCCAAGGTACATTGCCAACTTGCCGGCAACCACCTTAACAAGGGGTGCATATTCAACGATGATTTGCTCTCTCAATTGTGGGGTGGGATTCTTGTGGTATTCATCCCAAAGTTTTTCCTTGTCTACTGTGCTCATATAAGTACCCCATTGGTTGTTTTATTATTCGTCTGAATCTTCTTCAGCCGACGCTGCTTCATCTGAAGTTTCCCCCGCTTCATCTGAAGACTCCGCTTCCATATCTTCCGGTAGTTCCGCTTCCGGAGCCAACGCCCAGTCCAACACCATCTTGATAATCGTTCCGATGGTTAGGAATAATAAGGCAGAAACCACCAACCGTATGGTAAATGTTCCGAACGGAACACGCTGTATAATCGAAACAACACAAGCAATTGCACTAGCTGTCAGTGCAACTACCGGCGGAATCAGTTTCGTATTCATGTAGTAAATCTCCCATTAAATGGTCTTCGGCGGCTTACCCACAGCCTTAATCAGGTAATCCCCTGTTTCGCTATAAAACTCAACGGTACGTCCGTAATTCAAGCCCGTATCTTCCGCCAACAATTTGACGCCCAATTCTTTCAGCTTAGCCTTGCTTGCTTCCGCATTGCGCTGTCCAACATTAATGGTAGGCGCAGCTCCACCGCCGGCGAACATGGTGGCTCCTCCGGCAATTTTGGCAACTAAACGGGATTTATTAGCCCCCATTTTAATCATATCATCGTACAGCTGTTGGATACCGGTATCCGCAAATTTCGCAATATTACTGTTGTTGCGAATTTGTGTGCTGTCCGGCAACATAATATGAGCAAGACCGCTGATCTTCGTTACAGGATCATAGATAGCAATTCCAATGCAAGAACCCAGTCCAATCGTGGTGAGATTGTCCGGAGCATTGCATGCTTTAAGATCCGCCATTCCGACCTTAATCATTTCTCCCATATACGCATTCACCTCTTAAACTGGTAAACCTAATGCTCTTAATATCTTTTCGTAGGACTCGCCTTCCGGCATCAAAATAAAATATCCGTTGATTGCAACATCATCACTGAACTCGGTACGAATAAAAAGCGCATTATCACTAACCATACCAAACTGAATGGCCGGCACACTAAGGATTGCAGCCGCCATATCGATGGAAACATATGGAATGGTCGGAGAAATGTTCAGGTTCGTAAGTCCCGATAATGCTGACAAATAAGATCCTGCAATAATATTACCGATTTCACGGATGGCCGACAAGTCCATCTCGTCAAAATCTTCGTTATATTCCGGATCACGCATCATCAAACGGTTTACAAGATGATGTGCAGATGGTAAATCCATCAAAAACATCATGCTACCGTTGATGTCGTTCTCAACGCCCAGTAAAATCCCCACAACGATTTGTTCTTCGCTTCCGATTGCGGAACCGATTTTTTCAACGGCAATCAGCTCAACCTTCGGAACCTTCATGTCCAAACGAAGGTTGAGCATGTTAGCAATTGCAGTTGTGGCATTACCGGCACCAATGTTACCGATTTCTTTCAGTACATCAAAGTACTTGTCATTAATATCTTCAAAAGAAAGATCTGCCATTTTTTAACCCTCAAACATTAATTATGAAGCGTCCACCTCATCCACCAAAGCAGAAATCTCGAAAATGGAAATCAGGTCATCTCCGTTCTTACCGATTCCGTTGATGAATGTATTTGCGCTCTTCTTGGTATTCTGAACGTTACGCTCGATTTCAGACTCACCTAAGGAAATAACTTCCTTCACTTCGTCTACCTGAATACCAACCAAGCCCTGTTCCTCTAACTTCAAGATGATGATTCTGGACTTATTTGTTAATACGTCCTCTCCTAATTTCATCTTGCGACGGGCGCTCATAACAGGAACGACTTCACCACGAAGGTTAATAACGCCGTTATAATGTGCCTGTGCCTTTGGAACACGTGTGATTTTTTGCATACGAACAATATTATCAACTAAGGCAATATCGATACCGTACTGCTCATCACCGATTTTAACTACGATATACTGGATCTTCTCTTCTTCAACAGCCTCTAATTCTCTATGATTCGCCATAATTAACCTCCCTCTAAATCAATGCATTTGCATCCAAAATCATTGCAACTTCACCATCGCCGAGGATAGTAGCACCGCTAATAATCTTGTTGTTTTCAATAACTTTACCGAGAGATTTAATTACGATCTCTTGCTGACCAATCAGGTTGTCTACAACAAGGCCGGCATAATTGTCGCCCTTCTTAACGATGACAACGATGAGGGTATCCGGTTCTTCTTCCATTGGTTCGAAATCCAACAATTCGCCAAGGCGAATAAGCGGAATAACGAGTCCACGAAGATGGATGACTTCCTTAGCCTGAACATACTTGATGTCGCTGGTAGGAATATCCTCGATGGTCATAATGCTTCCAAGAGCAATCGCATATTTCTCATCACGAACCTCAACCATGAGAGCCTGAATAATAGCCAGGGTCAATGGCAAGCGTACCGTGAAGGTAGAGCCCTGTCCCAGTTCGGATTTAACTTCTACATCACCGCCGAGCGCCTGAATGTTAGACTTAACAACGTCAAGACCAACGCCTCGTCCGGAAATATCGGTAATCTTCTTCGCCATGGAGAATCCAGGGTTGAACAAGAAATCGATGATTTCCTTCTGTGTTAAGTTCTCAGCCTCTTCCGGAGATACCAGTCCACGCTCGATTGCTTTATTCAATACCGCTTCGGTATTGATTCCGCCACCGTCATCGCCTACCTGGATGATAACGTTGTTACCTTCCTGGAATGCATTCAGGAAAATGGTTCCCTGTTCCGGCTTGCCGGCTGCCTTACGTACATCCGGATCTTCGATACCGTGATCGGCAGAGTTACGTAACAAGTGCTGCAACGGATCACCGATCTGATCGACTACGGTACGGTCAAGCTCGGTCTCCTCACCGGTCATAACCAATTCCATCGGCTTGTTCAGCTTACGGGACAAGTCACGAATCATACGTGGGAACTTGTTAACGGTACTCTCAATCGGAACCATTCGAACCTTCATAACAGATTCATGAAGGCTGGTGGTAATACGCTCTAAGTATTCAACCTGCTCACGGAAGGTCTGATCCATATCTCCGGTCTTAGAATCGGAAGAACTAATGGATACGATGGAGTTCTTCGCAATAATCAACTCGGAAACCTGGTTCATTAAGTCATCCAACTTCTCGATATCCACACGTACGGTACGTGCAGTAACCGGCTTGTTGGCTGCCTTCTTGTTATTTGCTGCAGGAGCTTCCTTCTTTGCTGCAGGCGCCGGAGCTGCACTTGCTGCAGGTGCAGGAGCCGGAGCAGGAGCTGCTGCTTCCGGTGCAGGCGCTGCTTCTGCCGGAGCTTCTGCCTCCGCAGCTGCTTCGCCGCCCTTCTCGTAAATGTCGTAAGTTACCTTACCGCACTCTACGCTCTCAATTTCGGAAACTGCGGAAACAGCTTCTTTCATTGCAGCCAAATCATCGCCGGAGCATCCAACGATACAGCTGAAGGTAAACTCAAATTTCTCATCTTCAATTTCCTGAGCGGATGGATTGTAAATTAAAATCTCACCATAGTCTTCCAAAGCCTTAAATACCAAAAACGCTCTGGCAGCCTTCAGTAAGCATTCCGGATGAATATGTAAGGTAAAACCATACAAATTCAGGCCGGATTCCTGTGCAGACTTTAATTTGCCCTTATCGGAATCATCCAACTTCAGATTCTTATATTCTTCGCCACCGGCTGCGTCAGCAGCAGGTGCAGCCTCTGCCGGTGCTTCTGCCACAGCCGCATCAGCTGCAGGAGCAGCAGCGTCACCGCTCACACCGTTCAGATAATCATTCAACTGCTTAATCAGGACTTCGTTATCTTCGGTACCTTCGTCCGAAGTATTCTTAACGGTGTCCAAATATCCTTCGATGGCGTCCAAGCACTGGAATAAGATATCAATCAGATTACTGTTAACCTTGATGGTGTCATTACGCACCTCGGAGAACACGTTCTCCATATCGTGAGTCAAGTGCTGCATGCGCTTGAATCCCATCGTTCCGGCCATACCCTTCAAAGAGTGAGCCGCACGGAAAATCTCATTAATGGTGTCTTTGTTTTCCGGTTCCTGTTCCAAAGCCATGATATTATCGCTCAGACTCTGAATGTGTTCATTTGTTTCGTCAATGAAAATATCAAGATACTGACTTACATCCATTGCTTCAACCTCCTATTTCTTTGACAATAGCGTTTGCAATGCCTGTAATCGGCGCAGATTGATTAGATAAGCCCATTTGGTCCGTTGCCTTTGGCATTCCGTAAACAACGCAAGTATCTTCGCTCTGTGTGATTACGTACAACTTCTTCTTCGTCCTTAATGATGCGATGCCTTTAGAACCATCCGCTCCCATTCCGGTCAGTACCACGCATAGAATATTATCAATGGATAAATCTTCTAAGGATTTGTACATGACGTCGGCACATGGACGCAAATTGTTCACCGGCGGATCATCAAAGACTCTCGCCACTAGTTTCCCTTGGTTTTCAATGACCTGAAGATGTCTGCCTCCCGGAGCAATATACACATGATCCGGCAACAATACTTCATTCGGCTCGGCTTCTTTGACGGTAAGCTTGGCTTTGGAATCGATACGCTCTGCCAAGGATTCTGTGAAACCTTTTGGCATATGCTGCACGATTACTACCGGCACTCCCAAATGTTCCGGAAGCATTGGGAGCATGGTATGCAATGCTTGAGGGCCTCCGGTGGAGGAAGCAATTGCAATCAAGCTATATTTACCTGTACGAGCAGGTCTTGGAGCAACGGTTGGTGTGGAAGGTTCTGCTTCCGTCTTAGGCTCCGGCTTCGGGGTCGGAGGCGGCGTCGGTACAACCTTCACATTCGGTACCGGTGATGGACGCGGGATGGTCGAAGCACTCGGTGTAGGTGCAGGTCGATTCGGTCGAATCACCGTCTTGGCAGATTGGGAAGCATTTACAGGTGCTGCCTCTGTCATCGGTTTACCTACAGCTACGGATAATGCCTTCTCCAATTCTCGTGAGAAAGACATCTTATCCGGGCCTGCCAGTCGATACGGTCTTAATTCGAATTCCACCGCACCGGACTCCAGTGCCTCAACAGTAATGTCCTGATCTTCTTTGACTGCGGAACAAATCGCCACGACCGGAACCCGAATATCATTGGCCTTCATTCGTTTCAAGACTTCTAGTCCCGAGACTCTTGGAAGCATCATATTCATGGTTACAGCATCATAGGAATTCGAGGTGAGGGAACGATATGCGCTCTCACCGTCAGAACATACATCCGTTGCTTGAAAACCTTGGATTGAATTGATTATATCACACATGAGTTTTCTCATGAGTGCAGAGTCATCGACGACTAGAATCTGATACATTTACATATCCCCTTGTTCCTTTTTGCGCATCTTTCGCTGCTGTTCAAAAATGTACTTGACGATCATTTCCTGCCATTCTGAGTCACGATATAAAAACTTCACGCGATAAATATGGTTGGAATTTTTGGGATCATATTTATTTTCTAATATTTTACCAAATAATTCTACATTTATCTTACTATTTCCATCTTCAATTGTAAATTGTAGCAATGCATAAGGCTGTTCCCCTACATCCAACCGGGAAACAAACCGGGCGCCTCC
>JAGDAL010000075.1 GCA_017959525.1 Lachnospiraceae bacterium
GAAGACGAAGTTGCTCCAATCGAAGCCTGCATAGTTGGTAAAAATTTCAAAATTCGGAATACCAACGAGTCCAAACAATGCATCCTCACCTAAGAACAAGCCGAAGCCAATGAGAATGAACATTACTGTTCCAATACAAAAATCCATCAGGTTCTTCATCAGGATGTTACCTGCATTTTTTGCTCTGGTAAATCCTGTCTCTACCATGGCAAATCCTGCCTGCATCCAAAATACCAGCGCTGCTCCGATTAAGAACCAGACGCCAAACACGTTGTCACTCACGAAGGTCATTACTTCTTCTGTCATACCTCGTTTCCTCCTCTTTCTTCTCTATATAAAAAAGGAGCGCACGCCACACAGTAATCTGCTGTGCGTCGTTGCACTCCTTCTTTTCCTATTGTTTTCTTATTTACGATCCGGCTGATAACGAACACTATAGAGGATCTCACTATAGGTCGGGTATGGCCAAATATCGCTTGGTACCAATGTCTCTACTTCATCTACAGCTGCACGAAGTGCATCCATATCGGCAAGAATCACATCTCTGTGATATACAGCCAAGTCATAGACATCATCTAACTTCTCTTCCTTGGCAATGTCTGCATCCAACTTCTCTAAGTTCTTCTTCATGGATACAACCAAATCGGATACGGTCTTTAAGAGGTCCTTCTCTGCAACAGCTCCCTTTGCTCCTAAAGCCTGTTCCTTCTTAATCACCACATCTGCCAAACGCTCTTCATAGGTACATGCTGCACTGATGATGTTGTTCTTCACCATAGAGCTTAAAGTCAAGGCCTCGATATTGATGGTCTTGTAATAGTTCTCCAGAAGAATCTCATAGCGGGCACGTACTTCTGTCTCAGAATATACGGCATGCTTCTCAAAGACTTTGATGTTCTTCTTCTCGATGAAGGTCTCTAATGCATCTACGGTGGTGCGAAGGTTCAGAAGTCCACGCTTCTTTGCTTCCTTAACCCACTCTTCGCCATAGCCGTTACCGTTGAAGACGATTCTCTTATGAGCTACAACCTCATCGTGGATGAGCTTGCTTAATGCCTTATCGAAGTCCTTGGCCTTCTCCAACTTGTCCGCATACTCTTCCAGCGCCTCAGCAACGATGGTATTTAAAATAATGTTCGGTCCGGAGATGGATGCACTGGATCCAAGAGAACGGAACTCGAACTTGTTACCGGTAAATGCGAACGGTGATGTACGGTTACGATCCGTAGTATCCTTCGGGATGTGCGGAAGAACCGTTGCTCCGATGGACATTAATTTCTTTTTCTTATCATGATAGTCTCTGCCTGTTTCAATGGCTTCTAACACTGCTTCCAACTCATCGCCTAAGAACACGGACATGATAGCTGGCGGGGCCTCATTGGCTCCTAAGCGATGGTCATTGGCAGCACTGGCCACAGACATTCGTAACAGTCCCTGATACTCATCTACCGCTTTGATGACGGCTACCAAGAACAGAAGGAACTGAGCATTCTGAGATGGCGTAGCGCCCGGTTCCAACAGGTTGATGCCGGTGTCGGTAGAGATGGACCAGTTATTATGTTTACCGGAGCCGTTGACGCCTGCAAAAGGCTTCTCATGCAACAGGCATACCATATGGTGACGACCTGCTACTGTCTTCATAAGCTCCATGGTCAGCTGATTATGGTCGGTGGCGATGTTGGTGGTAGAGAATACCGGAGCCAACTCGTGCTGTGCCGGTGCCACCTCGTTGTGCTCGGTCTTTGCCAAAATACCAAGCTTCCAGAGTTCCTCGTCCAGCTCCTTCATGAAGGCTTTGACACGAGGCTTAATCATACCGAAATAGTGATCATCCATTTCCTGTCCCTTGGATGGCTTTGCACCAAAGAGAGTACGTCCGGTATAGATTAAATCCGGGCGACGCTTATAGACGTCACAATCGATGAGGAAATATTCCTGCTCCGGTCCTACGGTTGTGATGACATGCTTGGATGTCTCATCACCGAAGAGACGTAAGATACGAAGTGCCTGCTTATCCAATGCCTGCATGGAACGAAGCAATGGAGTCTTCTTGTCCAATGCCTCTCCTGTATAGGAGCAGAATGCAGTCGGAATGCACAGGGTATCATCCTTAATAAATGCATAGCTGGTTGGATCCCATGCGGTATATCCTCTTGCTTCGAAAGTTGCACGAAGACCTCCGGACGGGAAGCTGGATGCATCCGGCTCGCCCTTCACCAGTTCCTTGCCGCTAAACTCCATCATGACCTTACCGCCTGCTTCCGGGCTAATGAATCCATCATGCTTCTCTGCGGTAATTCCGGTCATTGGCTGGAACCAATGGGTAAAATGTGTTGCTCCATGCTCAATTGCCCAACCCTTCATAGCCTCAGCCACCACATTGGCGGTTTCCAGCTCTAAGGTTGTGCCCTCATCGATGGTACGACGCAATGCTCTGTAGGCATCCTTTGGCAAGCGCGCCTTCATTGCTTCATCGTTAAAAACCATGCTTCCGAAAATTTTTGGTACATCCATTTTTCATTTCCTCTCTTTCTTAACATCCGCTCTGTCCGTAGTTCTTCAGGACTCTGGCGGATGGATCGTTGACGTTGCAGTTCTCCCAGTTCTTATTTGGCATCCAGTAATCTACAATCATGGCTGCCTGGCCGGGATAATATTTTTCGAAAAGTTCCCGATACAGAAGGGACTCTTTGGTAAACGGTGGTCGATAGGTATACGCGCTAGCGCGCTGTCGGAATACCTCGTCCGTGTAGTAGGATTCTGCAAATTCCTTAATGTAGTCCACCATGGAATGGCCTACCGCATCGGAGAAGGCTGCCTTCTCTCGGAAAAGAATGTCATCCGGCAAATACTGAAGCCCTTCGAATGCATGTCGCAGCAGGTACTTGCCCTTGTTGTAGACGTTCATCTTTTTCTCCGGCGGAATGCGCATCACATAATCCACGAAGTCCAAATCTCCGAATGGCACCCGGGCCTCCAAAGAATGTACGGATATGCAGCGATCTGCCCGAAGGACATCGTACATATACAACTCCCGCAGTCGCTTCTCGGCTTCCTGCTGGAATTCTTCCGCATTCGGTGCAAAGTCCGTGTACTTATAACCGAAAATCTCATCCGATATCTCTCCGGTGAGCAGCACCCGTATATCCGTCTGCTCATGAATGGCTTTGCATACCAGGTACATTCCAACGCTGGCTCGAATGGTGGTTATATCATAAGTTCCAAGGCTTGCGACTACCTCTTCCAGCGCATCCAGGACAATCTGCCGATTGATGATGACTTCGTGGTGTTTGCTTCCGATATAGTCCGCCACCTCTTTGGCATATTTCAAATCGATGGCATCCTCACTCATACCGATGGCAAAAGTCTCAATTGGTTTATTTAAATACTTGGTTGCTATGGCACAAACCAAGGAACTATCCAAGCCGCCGCTTAAGAGGAAACCTACCGGTGCATCCGCATCCAGGCGCTTCTCTACGCCGGCGATGAGCTTCGTGCGAATGTTCTTACATACCTCTTCCAGCTCATCTTTCACATAGGTCTGACGAGCCGCCAAATCCCGGTAACAGTAGAACTGTCCATCCAGATAATAATGTCCCGGCGGGAACGGCTTCACCTCATCTACCAGTCCCACCAGGTTCTTGGCTTCACTGGCAAAACAGATATTGCCGTTAGCATTGCATCCATAAAACAAAGGGCGAATTCCAATGGGATCTCTTGCTGCAATTAAGGTTTTCTTGCGGCTGTCGTAGATGACCATGGCAAACTCCGCATCCAGCTTCTCAAACATTTCCAAGCCGAAGCTTTCATACATTGGAAGAATGATTTCACAATCACTGTCACTTCGGAAGGTATATCCTTCTTTCTCCAATTGCTTTTTTACTTCCCGAAAGCCGTAGAGCTCTCCGTTGCAGATCACTGCGTTGCCATGTAGATGAAAGGGTTGCATGCCTTCGTCTGTCAGGCCCATAATCGCCAACCGTTCAAAACCGAAGTAGTAATCCCCCTCTTCTTTCACCCGAAGATCGTCCGGGCCACGTGTAATTGTCTTTGCAAAGGCCGCCAAAAAATCCTTTTTGCTTCCCATGTGTTTTTCCATCGCCATTATGGAGCACATATCTTTTTCCTCTTTTCTTTTTTCTTTCTCTTTTCCTTTTTCCTCTTTTTCAAATAGAAAAGGCGTCACAGAATCCGTGAAATTCCGTGGCGCCTTTGCCTACTGTGTGTGAATTTATCTCTAAACAAAACGAAAAACGCCGCAAGAATCTAAGTTCCTGCGGCGCCGTTGCCTCGTTTAAATTGGTTTCATCATAAGCATTTCGTTTTTTCTTGTCAACAGGAAATTGAAAAAATTTTCAAAGTTGAGTAAAACTAAATTTATAGTTGACAGATTTTTTGCATAAGATTATGATTTTGAGAAATAGAGAATATGAATCAATGGAGATTCCAACGACAGGTACCTAACCTGGCTTGGAATCTCTTTTTTATTACAAAACACACAGGAGGACCCCATGAACCAGTTATATGACCAACAGCAAGAACATGATAATTGCGGTATCGGAGCCATTGTCAACATTCACGGCGAAAAAAGCCACCAGACCGTTTCCGATGCCTTAAAGATTGTGGAAAACTTAGAGCACCGTGCCGGCAAAGATGCGTCCGGCGAGACCGGTGACGGCGTTGGTATTATGTTGCAAATCTCACATAAGTTCTTTTCTAAAATAGGAAAAGAATTGCAACTGGATCTGGGAGATGAACGGGATTACGGTGTGGGCATGTTCTTCCTTCCGACGGATGCGAAGCGTCGCAACCGCGTGAAGAAGATGTTTGAAATTATTGTAGAAAAGGAAGGACTTACCTTTTTAGGTTGGAGAGAAGTTCCTACCAATTCTAAGATTCTCGGTCAGGTTGCCTTATCCTGTAAGCCTTATATTATGCAGGCCTTCATTGCCCGTCCGAAGGATGTGGCACGGGGCTTGGACTTCGACCGGAAGCTCTATGTGGTACGTCGTGTGTTTGAGCAGACTTGTGAGGACAATACCTATGTGGTATCCATGTCCAGCCGTACCATCGTATATAAAGGCATGTTTTTGGTTGGTCAGTTGCGTACCTTCTTTACCGACTTGGAAGATGAAGACTATGAATCTGCCATTGCACTGGTGCATTCCCGCTTCTCTACCAACACCAATCCAAGCTGGGAACGTGCCCATCCAAACCGTTTCATCGTCCACAACGGCGAGATCAATACCATTAAGGGTAATGCGGATAAGATGCTCTCCCGAGAAGAGACCATGTACTCTCCGTTCTTAGAGAATGAAATGTCCAAGGTGACTCCGGTGATTAACACCTCCGGCAGCGACTCCGCCATGTTGGATAATACCTTGGAATTCCTGGTTATGAACGGCATGCCGCTTCCGCTGGCTGTGATGATTACCATTCCGGAACCGTGGCTTCATAACAAGGCTATGGATCAGGACCGCAAGGACTTCTACCAGTACTATGCTACTATGATGGAGCCTTGGGATGGTCCGGCTTCCATTCTTTTCTCCGACGGAGATATGATGGGGGCAGTGTTGGACCGCAACGGACTGCGTCCGTCCCGCTACTATATTACGAAGGATGGCTATCTGATTCTCTCTTCCGAGGTGGGTGTTCTTCCGGTGGATGAGTCCAATATCCTGAAAAAAGACCGCCTGAAACCGGGCAAGATGCTCTTGGTAGATACCATTGCCGGTCGCTTGATCGACGATGAGGAATTAAAGAACGATTATGCGACCCGCCAGCCATACGGCGAATGGTTAGACCAGAACTTGGTACATCTCCATGATTTGCCGATTCCGAATGAGCGTCCGCAGCGTTACACCACTGAGGAACGTCGTCGCTTACAGAAGGCCTTCGGTTATTCCTACGAGGACTATCGCGAGACCATCCTGCCTATGGCCATCGGCGGTACGGAAGGCATCGGTGCCATGGGTATTGATACCCCAATCGCTGCGCTTTCCAGCCATCACCAGCCGCTGTTCCATTATTTTAAGCAGCTGTTTGCGCAGGTTACCAATCCGCCCATCGATTCCATTCGTGAAGAGGTAGTAACTTCTGCTACGATTTTCCTTGGAAGTGCGGGAAATGTATTGGAGGAGAAGGCGTCTAACTGCAAGCTCCTTCGCATCAACAATCCGATCCTTACCGATACGGATTTGTTAAAGATTAAAAATATGAAGGTGGATGGTTTCAAGGTAGAGACCATTCCAATCACCTACTATAAGAATACATCCTTGGAAAAAGCCTTAGATCACCTGGCCGTAGAAGCAGACCGTGCATACCGCGATCGGGCCAATGTCATCATCCTTAGTGACCGTGGGGTGGATGAAAACCATGTGGCAATTCCGTCTCTGTTGGCCGTATCTGCCCTGCAACAGCATCTGGTACGTACCAAGAAACGGACCCGCTTGTCACTTATCTTAGAGAGTGGTGAGCCAAGAAGTGTGCATCATTTTGCCACCTTATTGGGCTATGGTGTCTCTGCCATCAATCCATATCTTGCTATGGAATCCATTGGTGAGCTCATCGATGACGGTCTTTTAGACAAGGATTACTATGCCGCTGTTGACTCCTACAATCACGCAGTCATCTCCGGCAGCATTAAAATTGCTTCAAAAATGGGAATCTCA
>JAGDAL010000076.1 GCA_017959525.1 Lachnospiraceae bacterium
CGTCCGAAGTCAGTTTGCGGGAGTTTGGATGTTATATCTATGATGTGGAAGCTTACATCCAGGAGCAGGCGCTGATCTATGATGCCGAGAATCCGACGCTGTGGTGGAATACGCATTTTTC
Source organism: Lachnospiraceae bacterium (assembly GCA_017959525.1). Taxonomy (GTDB): domain Bacteria; phylum Bacillota; class Clostridia; order Lachnospirales; family Lachnospiraceae; genus XBD2001. Next base: position 122 of record JAGDAL010000076.1, read on the forward strand.
CGCAGGTCCTGATTCGGCGTTCATATCGGATTATGCGAAGCGTTCCGCATTGGATATGTGTGCGTGCACCGAGATCTATGTGGCAGAGGCCAATCAGAAGGACATTGCGCTGGATGCATCCGAGGAAGCCCAGGCAACCTCCGAGGCTGAGGCCATGTACACCGGCATGAGCGTGGAGCAGCGCAAGTCCACCGGTCTGACGCTGAATGACGTCACAGCGGTAAAAAAGAAACGTGCACTGGCGGCAAAGTATGTTACCTATCTATCGGCGAATACAGATTTTACCGGATATCCGGGAACTCCGCAGCAGGAGTTAAACTGGGATGGCAGCTGTTATAAGCAGTTCATCATGCCACTGCATACGGTAAAAGAGAACGAGAAACTTTTAGAGCACATCACTTTTGGCACCATCACGGTAAATATGGAGTAAAAGTAAAAATGGCAAAAGACGATAAAACCAATGTCATGCGCGTCCTAGACGGCAAGAAAATAGCATATACCAGTCACATGTACGAACCGGACGCTACCATGTCCGGCGCACAGATTGCAGCGCTTTTGGGAGAAGAAGCAGATAAGGTATTCAAGACTTTAGTGACCCGGGGCAAGACCGGCGCATACTATGTCTTCGTTATCCCGGTAGAGAAGGAGTTGGATTTGAAGAAAGCCGCCAAGGCGGTCTCCGAGAAGTCCATTGCCATGATTCCACAGAAGGAATTGCTGCCATTGACCGGCTATGTGCATGGCGGATGTTCACCAATCGGTATGAAGAAATCATTCCCGACAGTGATTCATGAGACCGCTCAAAATTATGAAAAAATATTTTTCTCCGCCGGAAAAGTTGGTTATCAGGTGGAGGTGGCCGTGACGGATTTGGAACGGGTCATTCGATACACACTTGAGGATGTATGTGATTAAAAGCTAGATAGTTAGAGGAGTTCGCAGCACTTGCGAGCTCCTTTTTTTGTGACAGATTTACCCGTCAAAATCCGTCAAAAACTTTCAAAAACAGCTAGGTGCACAAAAGTTGACCGGAAGATTTCGTCAACATTCTACAAAAATGAAAAACTGTCAGAAAATCTATTGTGCATTTCGTTAGATTCATGTATTGTGTTAACAGTGTTAAGTGATTAACACCGCAAAGTGATTATGAGGATGAATTCATGGGGAAAATCAAGGAAGTCGCAGGAAACAACACCAGCGATTTAACAGAAATGAACCGCTCTGCCATTGTTCGTATCTTACAGCAACGGGAAGTTTGTTCCAGAGCGGAGTTGGCGAAGACCATGGGGCTGACCCAGGCGTCCATCACCAAGTTGGTGGGCTATCTCATTGAGATGGGTGTAATCTCCGAGGTAGGCATCGTCAAGGGAGATGGCAATCGTCGCTCCATCGGGTTGCGACTGAATGCGGAGAAGAATCTCATCATTGGGGTGAAGTTCTCCCGTCATGTATTTGCCATCGGTGTCTTCGATATCTCAGGCAAGATGTACACCCAGCAGGAGACAGAGTTCGGACTGGATGACAATACCGCAGATGTACTAGCTTCGATGAAGAGCCAGTTACAGAATCTGTTGGATGAATATGAGAACATCGTCGCTATCGGCTTGGCACTGCCGGGACCGTACCTTCGGCAGGAAGGTCGCATCGCTATGGTGACCCGCATGCCGAGTTGGCACAACATCAATTTTATCGAAGAGTTCAAGAACGCATTCGATAAGCCGGTGTTCATCGAACAGGATGCGAATGCGGGAGCACTTGCAGAGTGGTGGTTCGGTAATCATGGCAGACCATTGAATTCGTTAGCTTACTTCTTAGTCGGTGAAGGCGTTGGTTCCGGAGTGGTAGATCACGATCGTCTGCTCTTAGGAGACCAGGGCATCGCCAGTGAGGTGGGCCATATCAGTATTGATTTCCGCGGACCGCGTTGTGAATGTGGAAACCACGGATGCTTAGAGCTGTACTGCTCCACGATGGCACTGTTGAAAAAAGCCAAGGAGCAGCTGCCGGAGTTATTCTTAGCTCCTTATAAGAGCCGCGCGGAAGTATGTAACCGCATCTTCGACGCCGCAAGAGGTGGCAACGAGAAGGCAAACAAAATAGTAAAAGAGATTGCAGAATACATTGGTTTCGGATGCGTCACCTTAATCAACGCATACGATCCGGAGATTATCGTAATCGGGGATAGCGTTTCCCAGGGCAATGAACTGTTGATGCCAACCATCCTTGAGATTGTGAAGGAACGCACGATTCCGGAAGTAAGCAGTAGGGTGCGCATTGAAATTTCGAAACTGAGTATCGATCCGACGCTGTATGGGGCAGCGGCCATTGCAACCGATCGTATCCTTCGCAAACCAAGCGAGTATTTGAATATTAACAAGTTATAAAAGAAGGGGGAGGAATAAAGGTGGACAACAATTCTTATATCCTGCAAATGCAGAGTATCACCAAAGAATTCCCGGGCGTGCGGGCACTTGACGATGTCAACTTGTCTGTACGAACCGGAACGATTCATTCTATTTGCGGCGAAAACGGAGCCGGCAAATCAACCTTGATGAAGGTACTCTCCGGTGTTTATCCATATGGTACTTATGATGGCAAAATCATCTTCATGGGCAAGGAGATGAAGTTCAAAAACATCAAAGAGTCCGAGAGCGCCGGCATCGCAATCATTCACCAGGAATTAACCATGATTCCGGAATTATCCATTACGGAAAATATTTTCATGGGGAATGAAATCTTACGTAACGGTTTGATTGACTGGGCGGAAGAGAAGCGAAGAACTTACGACATTCTTAAGAAGGTGGGATTATCCATTAATCCGGATATTCTCATTAAGCATTTGGGTGTCGGCCAGCAGCAGCTGGTAGAAATTGCCAAGGCCTTATCTAAGAACGTCAAGTTATTGATTCTGGATGAGCCGACCTCCGCATTGAACGAGGCAGATTCCGCGAATTTGCTGGAGTTAATGAAGGACTTAAAGAGCCGGGGGATTACCTGTATCATGATTTCCCACAAGCTCAACGAAATCGCAGCCATCTCCGATGCAGTAACGGTCATCCGCGATGGTCACACCGTAGAAAGTTACGATGTGGTGGCCGGCGAAGTGGATGAGGACAAAATCATCAAAGCCATGGTTGGTCGTTCCATCGAGAACCGGTATCCGGAACATAAATCCTGTCCGGGCAATGTGATTTTTGAAGTCAACAACTGGTGCGTGGAAGATCCGGATGTGGAAGGCAGAATGGTGTGCAAGCACGCTTCCTTCAATGTAAGAGCCGGAGAAATCGTTGGATTCGCCGGATTGATGGGTGCCGGAAGAACGGAGCTGATGCGCTCCATCTTCGGTAAGAACTATGGAATCTATCGTGGTGGAACCATCAAGATCAAGGGCAAGGAAGTCAAGCTCAATTCCGTAGAATCCGCCATCAAGCACGGCGTGGCATATGTTCCGGAAGATCGTAAGAACTTAGGTTTAAACCTTCTGGATTGCATCCGCACCACCGTCGTTGCAGCAGATTTGGATAAGATTACCAAGCGGGGCCTTCTGGATTTGAATGAAGAGAAAATCGCAGCAGAGGATTACCGCAATCAGTTAAAGATTAAAACGTCTCATGTAGATAAGGGGGTAACCACACTTTCCGGTGGAAATCAGCAGAAGGTGGTACTGTCCAAGTGGATGTTCACCGAACCGGATATCTTAATCTTAGACGAGCCGACACGAGGCATTGACGTCGGAGCGAAGTACGAGATATACAAGCTGATTCACCAATTGGCAGACGCAGGCAAAGCCGTCATCTTAGTATCTTCCGAATTGCCGGAGTTACTTGGTATGGCAGATCGCATCTATACCATCTTCGAAGGCTCCATTACCGGAGAAATCTCGGCAGCGGAAGCAGATCAGGAAATCCTGATGAAGAGGATGACGATTACATCGAAAGAATAATTCGCAGTAGGAAAGGGTGGAATAATTATGAAATATATCAAACAAGTATTGGGCGGAGACCTCCGTCAATACACCATGGTTGTAGCGTTAGCGGCGTTGATCATCATTTTCAATATCATTTCCGGAGGAAGAATGTTAACCTCATCCAACTTCCAGAATTTGATTTCCGGTAACGCATACGTATTGATTTTGGCACTTGGAATGTTGATGGTCATTGTTATCGGACAGATCGATTTGTCGGTTGGTTCCGTAGCCGGTTTCGCCGGAATGGTCATGGCATTGGTAGCAAAAAACTATAACGTACCTTGGTGGTGCGCAGTATTAATCGCAATTGCAATCGGACTGTTAGCCGGTGCATGGCATGGATTCTTCCTGTCTCAGTTAGGCATTCCGGGATTCATCACAACCCTTGGTGGCATGATGATTTTCCGTGGTGGAGTTATCTGGATCTCGCATTCCATTTCCGTGCCGGCTCCGGAGCAGCTGAAGTGGTTCGGTTCCGGATACTTGCCGGAATGGGGACCTGCTTTTACCGGAATGAACAATTCCACATTGTTACTGGGAATCATCGGAATCGTTGCTTACGTGGTTGCACAGATTCGTAAGTATAAGCGTTCCGGAGATGCCACCGGTGTGAAGGATCCGCTTTGGGCAGTAGTTGTTCGTATCATTCTTATGACCGTATTGATTGGCTACTTTACCTGGTTGTTTGGATCCGGACGTGTGGGAACATCCTTCCCGGTACCTGGACTGATCCTGTTATTACTCACCATCATCTATCACATCATTACCCAGCGTACCAAGTTCGGTCGTCACGTATATGCGGTAGGTGGTAACAAGGCAGCAGCTGCTTTGTCCGGTGTCAATGTGAAGAGAACCTATTTCTTAACCATGATGAATATGTCTTTCCTTGCAGCAGTAGCAGGAATCCTCTTCGTAGGACGTTCCACTGCAGCAGGTCCGGCAGACGGAACTTCATGGGAAATGGATGCTATCGCATCTGTATTCATCGGTGGTGCAGCCGTATCCGGTGGTGTGGGAACCATCTTGGCAACCATCGTCGGTGGTTTGGTTATGGCAGTCTTAAACAACGGCTTGATGTTAATGGGCGTTGGTGCGGATAAGACACAGGTTATCAAGGGATTCGTTCTTTTGGCAGCAGTTGCATTCGATGTATACAACAAGAAGAGTGGTAAGAGTTCTATCATCGGCAGATTATTCCCAAGCAAAGAGGAAAAAGCTGCAAACTAAAAACGGGGGCATGCCTGCAGTACATACTGCCGGGCCTTACATATGAAGTGCACAATATGTTATAACTTAAGGAGGATGTAAAATGAAAAAGAGAAAACTATTGTCAATGCTTATGGTTGCGACCATGATGGTTGCTACATTTGCAGGCTGTGGGGGCAGCAGAGAGGGAAATACAGAACCTGCAACCACAGACACACCAGCAGCTACTGAGGAGACTACAACAGAGGCTCCAACTGCTGAATTCCCGGGATTCGAAGATGGTGCAACCATCGGTGTATCTCTTCCTTGGCTTGGAACCCAGAACTGGAAAGAGGCTGAGGAGATGTTTACCGAGCAGTTGAAGGACGCAGGATACAATCCAATCGTTCAGGCAGCTGATCAGAAGGTAACACAGCAGCAGCAGCAGATCGAGTCCATGATCGAGAACGGCGCTAAGGTTATCGTTGTAGGACCTGTTGATGGTTCTCAGCTTGGTTCCGTATTGGAGCAGGCAAAGGAAGCCGGCGTATATGTTATCGGTTATGACCGTTTGATTGAGAACACCACCGGCGTTGACGGTGTTGTACAGTTTGGTAGTGTGAAGACCGGTGAACTTCAGGCAGAAGCATTGTTAGCCGGCTTACAGGAGAAGAAGGGTGATAAGCCTTACAACATCGAGTTATTCGGCGGCGGCCCTGCTGATCCGAACGCTCCGAACTTCTTTACCGGTGCTATGTCTAAGTTGCAGCCACTTATCGATGACGGAACACTTGTAGTTGTATCCGGTCAGACCGATTTCACCCAGTGCGCAACTCCTGATTGGGACAATGCAAAGGCTCAGCAGAGAATGGATTCCTTATTGTCCGGTTTCTATTCTGACAAGGAAATCGACGGCGTTCTTTGCCCGAATGACGGTATCGCTCGTGCTTGTATCACTGCATGTGAGAATGCAGGACAGGACATCCCTGTTGTATCCGGTTTGGATGCTGAGAACGAGTCTGTAGAGTGGGTATGGGCTGGTAAGCAGTACTCTACTGTTGCTAAGCCAACCGAAGACCTTGTTGCTAAGACCATCGAGATCATTGATTCCTTGAAGAACGGCACAGGAATGCCAGCAACTCAGGTAAATGTGAACAACGGACAGATCGACGTACTTGTTTACGAGCTTCCTCCGGTTGTAGTAACCAAGGAGAACGCTAAGGAAGTATTTGCAAACGATCCTTCCAGATTAAAGCTGTTACAGTAATACTTTTTCTTCATAAAACTTTTTTGAAATAATGGGGGCAGTGCATCCACACTGCCCCTTCTAGGTGTAGGAGGATAACGAATTGGAAAAGAACATGGATGTCGTGGCATTGGGAGAACTCTTGATTGACATGACGAACAACGGAAAAACCGAGAATAATAACGACTTATTTGAAGCAAATCCGGGCGGCGCTCCATGTAATGTGTTGGCTATGCTAAAGAGATTCGGACACGAAGTAGGATTCATCGGTAAGGTAGGAGACGACATCTTCGGACGCAAGTTAAAGAGCACGTTGGAAGAAGTTGGAATTGCAACAGATAACCTATTGATGGATAAAGATGTTCGAACCACCTTGGCATTCGTTGAGACATTTCCGGACGGGGATCGTGACTTTTCCTTCTATCGGAATCCGGGTGCAGACATGATGCTTCGTAAGGAAGAAGTGGATGCGGATTTGATTGCACGCAGTCGCGTCTTCCATTTCGGAACCTTGTCCATGACCCATCCGATGCCACGGGAGGCAACCATCTACGCCTTAGAAGAAGCGAAAAAAAGCGGAGCAATTATTACCTTTGATCCGAACTTGCGGGAGCCGCTTTGGAATTCTTTGGAGGAAGCCAAAGAACAGATTTTGACCGGAATGAAGTACTGTGATTACCTGAAGATTTCCGATAATGAAATTCAGTGGCTGACCGGGGAAGAAGATTATACGGCCGGCGTTGCAAAGATTCGCGAGCAGTTCGATATTCCGCTTATCACCGTTTCCATGGGACGTGAAGGAAGCCGCGCTTATTATCAGTGCGGGGATAAGGAAGTGGTAACAGAGGTGGCACCGTTCTTGTCGGACGAGACCATCGAGACCACCGGAGCAGGAGATACCTTCTGCGGATGTGTGATTCATTACTTATTAACCTATGGAATCGAAGGATTGGATCAAGAGAAGTTGGATGAGATGTTGACCACAGCCAACGCAGCAGCATCCTTAATTACCAGAGTAAAGGGTGCACTGCGTGTGATGCCACAGATCAGTGATGTGGAGGCTTTGGTTCGCACAAGGGGATAACATGGGATATCAAATTGTTTTCAGTGATATCGACGGAACACTATTAAATGGAAAACATCGGATTCTAGATAGCACGATTTATGCAATCGAACAGTTAGAAAAAAAGGGAATCCCCCTGGTGCCGGTAACGGCCCGTGGACCTTTTTGCGTAGATCCGATTTTCGAACGTTACGGACTTCATTGTCCGATGATCTGCTATAGTGGCGCTGCGATTATTGATGCGAAGGGACAAATCGTACAGGCCCTTGGATTATCCAAGCAGGTTGCCGGAGAAGTCATTGATTTTTTGGAAGCGCATCCTTGGCCGTGCGTGTGGAATGTCTACACCATGGACCAGTGGATTGTAAAAGACCGGAAGCACCCGCAGGTTGCAATGGAGGAGGCCATCGTTGAGGTGGATGCAACCGAGGGAACCCTGGATTTGGTGAGAGAAGAGGACGTCATCGGTAAGGTGCTGTGTATGTGTGAGGAGAGAGACACAGACGAAATCGAGGCTGGGCTTCGGCAGGCATTTCCGAAGCTGTCGATTGTGCGTTCTTCCGACATCCTGATTGAGATTATGGATCGGGGCATCAGCAAGGGACGCGGCATCCGGACTTTTTGTGAAAAGCAGGGCATTTCATTAGCAGATACCGTGGGTTTTGGCGATCATTATAATGATGTGGATATGCTAGAGACGGTAGGAATGCCTTTTTTAATGGAGAATGCACCCGGGGAGTTGAAGAAGCGGATTAAGAATGTTACTTTAAGTAATGAGGACGGAGGAATTTACGACGGGTTATTCCGTCTGGGGTTATTGGAGGAACCGTTCTATCGTGCATAAAGGGGGAACTGCATATGAACAAATACGAACTGGATACTGCAGAAAATCAGGCCTTTGTCAGGGAGATGGGGGAACGTTTGCTGTCTTTTGGACACAACTTCCCATCGCCCGGCGGAGGCTCTTATTATTTGGGGGATGACGGAACGCCTTGGAAGGATCGTCCGAGGGAGACCTGGATTACCAGCCGCATGTGCCATGTGTACAGCATCGGAAGTATGATGGGACATGAAGGAGCCGAAGCCTTAGCAGATGCAGCCTTAAGCGGGTTGCTTGGCGAGCTCTACGACGAAGAACACGGCGGATGGTATGCGGGACGGACTGCAGATGGCGGCATTCTTCCCACGAAGCAGTGTTATGCTCATGCCTTTGTGATTTTAGCAGCCACCTCTGCGATTTTAGCGAAGCGACCGCACTCCGAGGAGCTGTTGAAAAAAGCCTTGGAAACCTACGACCGCTACTTCTGGGATGAGAAGATTGGACTCTCGGTGGATACCTGGAATACGGAATTTACAGATTGCGATTCCTATCGGGGACTCAATGCCAACATGCATACGGTGGAAGCCTTCTTGGCAGTGACGGATGCCACCGGCGATGTAAAATATCGGAAGCGGGCCGAGCGGATTATTACCCGGGTCATTGCCTGGGCCAGAAACAACGATTGGCGGATTCCGGAGCATTTCAATGAGGCTTGGGAACCGCAGCTGGAACAGAACCGCGAGAAGCCGGATGATCCGTTTAAGCCTTACGGTGCGACACCGGGCCACGGCATCGAGTGGGCCAGACTCATTACCCAGTGGGCAGCAGCTACCTATGGATCGGAGAGCGAATGCGCCAAGGATTACTACCGCATCGCCAAGAAACTCTATGGACGGGCCATGGAGGATGCGTGGAATGCAGACGGAAATCCGGGCATTTGCTATACCACCGGTTGGGACGGCAAGCCAATCGTACATGACCGGATGCACTGGACCTTAGCGGAAGCCATCAATACCTCGGCCACCTTGTATCGCGTCACCGAGGAGGAGTGTTACCTGGCGGATTATCGGAAGCTCATGGAATACTTAGATACCTATGTGCTCGATCACACCCATGGCTCCTGGTATCATCAGCTGAATGAGAAAAATGAACTGCTTGGCACGGTATGGCCGGGCAAGTCCGATCTCTACCATGCCTTTCAGGCAACGCTGATTCCTTATAGCCCATTGGTGGGATGCTCCATTGCGGCAGTGATTGCAAAGCATCCGAAATAAGAAGTACAGGATGGATAAGACCAATCGCCACCGCAACTGCGGTGGCGATTTTGCGCGTTCTGGTGTATAATCAAAGTTCACGAAGAAAAAGATTACCCGATATTTCATGAAAAATGAAGTGAGGAAAGAATATGGGAATTGTAGTAATCGGAGCAGTGTTTGTAGATATCAAGGGCCATCCGCTGATGCAGTATATACCGACCGGACGTAACGTAGGACGTGTCATTCAGGTACACGGTGGCGTTGCCCGTAACATCGCAGAGGATATTGCGAATATCGAGTTGCGACCGACGTTTGTCAGCGTGGTAGATGAGAGCGGTATCGGTGAAGATGTGATTACGAAGCTTCGTAACCACAAGGTGAACGTAGATTATATCCGCAAGGTCAAGGAAGGACTTGGTTCCTGGCTTGCGATTTTTGATAATTCCGGAGATGTCATTGCATCCATTTCCAATCGTCCGGACTTAAGTGCCATTGCTGACATCTTAGATGAGCAGGGAGATGAGATCATTCGCGATTGCGACAGCATCATCATCGAGTTCGATATGGACAAAGAAATCTTAAAGCGCGTCTTCGCGTTAGCGCAGAAATATAATAAGAAGGTTTACGCTGCCGTATCCAATATGACCATTGCGGTAGAGCGTCGTGACCTTCTGAAGCAGACCGCTTGCTTCGTATGTAACCAGCAGGAGGCCGGTATCTTTTTCTCTGATGAGTACGATGATAAGACTCCGGAAGAGATGGAGACCATTCTGGTACAGAAGTTGAAGCTGGCTCAGATTCCGATGATGGTTGTGACCATGGGTGACAAGGGTAGTGTTTATGCCACCATCGAAGGCGAATCCGGATATGTAGAGGCCAAGAGCGTACAGGTGATTGATACCACCGGTGCAGGAGATGCGTTCTTTGCCGGCGTATCCATGGGATTGACTTATAACAAATCCTTAGAGGATGCCTGCAGAATCGGAACCCGTTTGGCAGCTTCCGTGATTGCGACCAAAGAGAATGTTTGTCCGCGATTCTTGCCGGAAGAGTTCGAGATTGAAGTATAAGACGATATAGGATGGAGGAGTCCAAGAATGAAGTCTACAGGGGTTAAGGTTTTTACGGGAATACTCACACTTCTGGTGGTGGGTGGAACCATCGGAGGTATTTTTGCGTATCGCTTTGCAACACCGTGGCTTGGAGCCAAGGAACGTATGGAGGAGCTTCGGGATTCGTCCTATACGTTTGAAGCCAATGTGGTGACAGAGGGTGCGACCTTCTTCCCGGAATGCGAGATTACCGGGCAGAAACAGGACCTTCGGATTCACGGAGATGTGAAGAGTAACGGTGAAATCTTAACGGATATCTATGCGGGTATCGGAGATGTCACCTATGTAAATACCAAGCAGCTGACCACCCGCTTTATGGATGGCCTGAAGGAGAGCCTGGCGTCCATTCCGTTTGTGGGCCCGATGATTTATTCTGCCATTGAATCCAAAGTGGATACTTCGGATCGCTATATGACCTTGGAACAGGTGCAGCAGTTAATGGATGTGGTGGATTTTAACAGCATTACCGGCGGTGATGTGGCAACGTCTTTTGATTTGAAGACGAAGACCTATCATGCTTCTTCGGAAACGGCCTGGGGAACGTATGATGTTACGCCAATCGATTCTATCGAAGGACTTCCGGAGTCCTATGATGTGGAGTCCGACTTTTTCCGAGTTTCCTTTGCCAACGGCAATACCGTAGAGATTGCTGTTCCAAAGGATGCGTCCGTGAAGCGGGATTATCTGGTGGTTCGGACCGCGACCTTGAAGGTATCGGTCGAGATGAAGTATGAAATCAAAGCGGATATGCAGCCGCTGTCTTATCCGACGGAGAGTGGTTATTCCGATGAGGATATGGCAACCTTAAGAGAGATTTTTGAAACGTTAAAAGAACTGAAGGAACAGTAAGGAATTCATATGCAAGCAGGTGTACCAATGGAACACAACCGAATGAAGGGATTGGACGGATTGCGGGCAATTGCAATCATCGGTGTGATTTTGTTCCATTTGTACCCCTACGATGTGGTAGGCGGATACGTGGGTGTCTGCCTATTTTTTGTGCTGTCCGGATTCCTGGTGGGATATCGCAGCTTCTATGACATGTCCAATATGAAGTTTTCCATGTGGCGATTCTATGGAAAGCGCATCTTACGTATCTATCCGGGCCTGTTTTTCATGGTCTTTGTATCCTGTGGTGGCTTCTACCTTATTTCTCCGGAGATCCTCGGTGGCAAGCGCCCGGAGATCTTAAGCATTTTTTTAGGCTATAACAACTGGTGGCAGGTGCTGCGGGATTCGTCCTATTTTGCCAGAATTGCGGGCCAGACCCCATTCTTGCATATCTGGTCCTTGGCCATTGAGTTACAGTTCTACCTGGTATATCCGTTGTTTTTCTATCTGTTTTTATGGCTGGTAAAAAAGCTTCGCAAGAAGGGTGCCTTTTGGATTCTTGCCATGCTGACCCTGCTGGCGGCTGTATATATGGCCAACCGCTATATGTTCGGCGCGGATGTGGGACGGCTGTATTACGGCACGGATACCAGAATCTTTTCCTTCCTTTTGGGTGTGTGTGGTGGCTATTTTAAGATTAGTACCAAACAGGATGGGTAATTACCGTTCCGTTGGATTTACAACATCTGTTTCGTGGTGGCGCTGGGCTTATGTGTGGTGGCCTTCGGATGGATGAACGGAGAAGCTTCCTGGACCTACATCGGCGGATTGCAGCTGATGTCCCTGTTGTTTTTGGTGATGATCTTAATGACCTCGGATGATCGCTTATCCATCGGCAAGGTATTGGATGTGGCACCGTTTCGCTGGCTGGGTAGTCGCAGCTACGAAATCTATCTCTGGCATTATCCGATTGTGTTCTATCTGCATTATCGGAAATGGATGGAGCGGCCGGAATGTATTGCAGCAGGAATTCTGTTGTCCTTAGTACTGGCAGAGTGGACCCATTGGTGGAGCCGCATTTTTATCAAGCATCAATTTCCGAAGCTCTTTGGCAAGATTCTCTTTTTCCTATGCAGTGTGGCCATGATTCTGGCCGTGGGTGTCGGAATTGTGGGTGTTGCCCGCGCACCGCGACATGAGCTATCGGATGTGGAACTGTTGCGTCGGGAGTTGGATGAGAGCCGCCGGGCTGTAGAGGAACAGAATCGGCGACAGAAAAAAGAAGAAGCGGAAGCAGTGGTGGCAGAGGAAGCGCCGACTTCCGGTTATATTGATGGAGAAGCGGTAGTAGATTTGAACTCCGTCACCATTATTGGAGACTCCGTCTTACTGAGTGCGTCGGAAGAATTGATGGAACTGATGCCGTCAGCCCGCATCGATGCCAAGGAATCCAGACAGCTGTCGGATGCCATTGAGATTATCCAGCAGATGAAGGACGAAGGTACCTTGGGAACCACCGTAGTTATTGCGCTTGGAACCAACGGGTACTTCCGGGAAGACAGTGGCCAGGCCCTTGTCAATGCCATTGGAAGCGATCATAATATTTATTGGGTGAACGTCTACGGAGAGCATTTGGAGTGGCAGTATCGCACCAACGGAACCATCCGCTCTCTGGCTAGAAACAATCCGAATGTGGAGTTGATTTCCTGGGTGAAGCTGATTCGTGCCAATCAGGAATGGCTCTACGAAGACGGAATCCATGTAGAGAAGACCGGGCAGGAAGCGTATGCTCGGATGATTTATGAGGAACTTGCAGAACATATTAAATAAATTGCTTGCAATTTAATTTTACTGTGGTATCATATAGCTATAGTTAGGGATGCCTAACATATAATGAATACAGTAAATGAGGTGATTTATCATGAATATACAAGTTTTACAGGGAATCTTCATTCCGTTTCTAGGAACCTCTCTTGGAGCAGCCATGGTGCTGTTTATGAGAAAGCAATTGAATCCAATGTTGCAGCGTGCACTCACCGGATTTGCAGCAGGTGTCATGGTGGCAGCATCCATTTGGAGTCTGTTGATTCCGTCTATGAATCAGGCCAGCGGTATGGGCAAGCTGTCCTTCATCCCGGCGGTGGTTGGATTCTGGGCAGGTATGTTACTGCTTTTGATTTTGGATCGTACCATTCCTCATATGCATATGAACAGTGAGGAAACAGAAGGTATTCATGCCAATATTTCCAAGACCATCATGTTGGTATTGGCAGTGACCTTACATAACATTCCGGAAGGTATGGCAGTTGGTATTGTTTACGCCGGCTGGCTCTCCGGTAACGAGAAAATCTCTGCTATGGGAGCCTTGGCTTTAGCGCTTGGTATTGCCATCCAGAACTTCCCGGAAGGTGCCATCATCTCTATGCCATTGCATGAAAAAGGTGTATCGAAGGGCAAAGCCCTTTTCTATGGTGTTCTCTCCGGTGCGGTAGAGCCGTTTGGAGCAGTGCTGATGATTGTATTGGCTCCATGGATTGGACCATGGCTTCCATATTTCTTAAGCTTCGCAGCAGGAGCGATGATTTATGTTGTTGTAGAGGAATTGATTCCGGAGATGTCGGAAGGCAAGCATAGCAACATCGGAACCATTTTGTTTGCAGCAGGATTTACGTTGATGATGACGTTGGATGTTGCATTAGGATAAGAATAAGAATGAAAAATGAGCTGGTCTTAACTGACCAGCTCATTGTGCGCTCTTTTACGATAATCTCTCGGGGACATATGATAAATGTCCTGGAATACGCGGTTGAAGGTACGCTGACTCTCGAATCCGGTATTCATACAAATCTCCGTGATGGTCTGATCCGTCTGGGAGAGCAGGGTGCAGGCATATTGCAACCGGGACTCATTGAGGTAGCGGTTGAAGTTCCGATGGAAGGTGTTGGAGAAGACTCTCGATAGGGTATAAGGACTGACATAGAGGTCCTCCGCCATACTAGTCAGAGAAATATTCTCCGTAAAGTGCTCGGCAATGTAGCGAACCGTGCGGTAAATCAGGTCGTCATCCTGTAAGTCTGAGCGATCCATCAGCTCTAACTGCGGCAGAGCTCGGGCAAGAATAATGAGCAGGAAGGCCTGATGTACCATATCAGCTGTTGCTCCATTCTCCACCGGATCTAAGTGCTCCATGGCATAGATAATATCCGGATGTAACTTGTCATGTGGAATCACCGGGTCCCGCGGAATCTTCTGCTGTAAAAGGGTGTTA
>JAGDAL010000077.1 GCA_017959525.1 Lachnospiraceae bacterium
CCTCAGCCACGGAAATATTACCGATGTTGGTAATGGTGGTGGTATTTGCCAGTGCGGAACGATTATATACGATCTTCATAGCAATATTCTTAAGAACAAGAGGTACCGCACGGGCAATGAGATACTGCTTGTTGGAGACATTGTAGGAGAAAATATTCTCCAGATTCTCCTTGGTAATCTGTTCCCGCAAGCTCTTCTTGGTAATCTCCACAATCTCAGCAAAGGTATAGTTCTCCTTCTTCGGAGCAAACTCTGCAGATACCATAACAAAGAAATTCTTCGTGGTATTGGATTCAAAGTACGGACGCAGATTCACCGGAACGGCCACACGCACCGGACGCTCGGTCTTCACCTTGCTAGGGAAGGTCTGATAGGTTGCGTAAATAAAGGTTGCCACCAGGTACTCGTTGATGCTGGCCTGATACACTTCCTTGGCCACCTTCTTCAGCTGCTCCACCGGAAGATATCCGTGAATAACGCCGAATCCGTGATACGGAAGGCGCTCTCCCTCTACCAGGAAGGCACGCTTGGTCTTATAAACACTCTTGGAAGCTTTCTTGTAATTGCGTTCGAAACTATCCTCACGATTCAAAGAGGTCTCAGAGGATAAGCCGTCGCCCAACTGCTCCCGTAACGCCGGATGCGCCAGACGCAGATACTGATAGGTAATCTCCCGCATCAAGGACATGCCGCCGGTTCCGTCCGCCAATACATGGAACACTTCCAGATTAATTCTCTTATGATAATAGGTTACACGGAACATGTAACTGTTGTTCTTGTTGCCATGAATCAAACGACAAGGATAGCGATGCTCTTCCTTTACCTTCGGAGATGCCTTACCGTTCTCCTCCATGTAATACCAGAAAAATCCACTGCGCAAACGAAGGTTAAAGCCCGGCATCTTCGGAATCACCAGATCCACAGCCTCCTGAAGCAAGTCCTTTTGGATTTCTTCCTTCAAAACCACGCTGATGCGATAGGTATTCGTCATTGCCTCTCCGGCAATTACCGGGAAAATGTTCGCGGTATTATCCAGTTTTTCCCATTTCTTATCACGCTTTGCCATAGATTCACCTCACAAGTCCTATTTTCAAACATTCCAAAGCTTTCGTCAATAGAAAAAAGGGCCCCGGCAAAAACGCCAAGGCCCATAATATCGCAAAATCTTACAAGAAGATGTATTTGCAAACAAAGAGTACAGCCAATACATACATGAGAGGTGTAATCTTCTTCTTGTCGTTAGAAACAAGGTTGCAAACAACATTGATTACTACGTAAGAAACAACACCAACTGCAATACCCTCAGCAATGCTGTACATCAAAGGCATGCAAAGGATGGTTAAGTATGCAGGTACTGCCTCACGGAAGTCCTCGAACTCAATCTTAACAACGATGGATAACATCAAGAATCCAACGAAGATCAATGCAGGAGCGGTAGCGAATCCAGGGATTGCTGTAAATACCGGTGCAAAGAAGATTGCAAGTAAGAACAATAAACCGGTTACTACGGAAGTAAGTCCGGTACGTCCGCCGGCACCAACGCCTGCAGAACTCTCAACGAAGGTGGTTGTGGTAGAAGTACCAAGTACAGCACCTACGGAAGTAGCGATTGCATCAGCAAGTAATGCCTGCTTCACACGTGGAAGCTTCTCATCCTTATCAAGGAAACCAGCCTTGGTGGAAACACCGATTAAGGTTCCGATGGTATCAAACATATCAACGAATAAGAAAGAGAAAATAACTACGATGAAGTTCAAGATTCCTACGTTGGAGAAATCAGCCTGGAAGCACTGTCCAAAGGTCTCACCCAACTTAGAGAAATCAGTAATTGCAAAAGAAGGATACAAAGAATAGAATCCGTTCTCAACATCAACTACATATACTCCACAAGCCTGCATAATCATGCCCAGTACCCATGTAGCAACGATACCGATCAAGATGGCACCCATTACACCCTTGTAGTAAAGAACTGCAGTGATCATCAAACCGATCAAAGCAAGAACTGCACAAATACCAAGTGTATGCCAATTCTCACGGAAATTAACATAAGAAATAATGGTGGAGCTATTTGGAACAACAAGGTTCGCACCCTGTAATCCGATGAATGCAACGAACAAACCGATACCTGCACTCACGCCCTTCTTCAAAGTACTAGGAATTGCATTGAAGATTGCCTCACGTACATTGGTCAAAGACAATACGATGAAGATTAAACCTTCTACGAATACGGCCATCAAAGCCACACGCCAATCGTAACCCATGTTGATGCATACGGTAAAAGCAAGGTATGCATTCAATCCCATACCAGGTGCCAAAGCAAATGGATAATTTGCCATGAACGCCATGCACAGAGTACCTAAGCAGGATGCAAGACAAGTTGCAATCAATACTGCTGTGGAATCCATACCGGATGCAGAAAGAATACTTGGGTTAACTGCCAGGATGTACGCCATTGTCATGAATGTGGTAAATCCGGCCAACACCTCTGTCTTCACAGTTGTGTTGTGTTCTTTTAATTTGAAAAGATTTTCTAACATTTTAACTCCTCCCTCTAATGTTTTTTTGAAAATCTCGACTTCGGGCATTTGCCCAAAACAACGACTTGATTATAAGTGAAGAGACCCTTGATTTCAATGGTTTTATTTAGCTTTTTTTATTGAAATCCAACAAGTCAAAATGCTATAATTTTTTCGGTTTTTTGTATGAAGTGAAAGGAGTCTGACATTGAAGAAAATCGGATTTGATAACGACAAGTATCTCAAGATGCAATCAGAGCATATTAAGGAGCGAATCTCCCAATTCGGCGACAAGCTCTATTTGGAATTCGGAGGCAAGCTTTTTGATGATTATCACGCATCCCGCGTATTGCCGGGATTCCATCCGGACAGCAAGATGAAGATGCTGCTTCAATTGAAGGACCAGGCAGAAATCGTCATTGTCATCAGCGCCGGTGCCATCGCATCCAACAAGATCCGTGGAGACCTTGGAATTACATACGATCAGGACGTCTTACGTCTCATGGATGTCTTCCACAACCTTGGATTGTATGTAGGTAGCGTTGCCATCACCCAGTATACCGGTGAGGAAGCTGCAGACCGTTTCCGCGAGAAGTTGTCCAACTTAGGCATTAAGTC
This sequence comes from Lachnospiraceae bacterium, assembly GCA_017959525.1. GTDB lineage: Bacteria > Bacillota > Clostridia > Lachnospirales > Lachnospiraceae > XBD2001. The sequence goes on from JAGDAL010000077.1 coordinate 3,135, forward strand.
TTATATCCTTCGTCGTATCGAGGATTATCCGGGCAACGTGGAGCACATCGTAAGCGATGACGGCTTTGGCAAGAACGATTATATTGAGACATCCCGTCCATTGGTAGTCATTACTGCTCCTGGACCGGGAAGCGGAAAAATGGCAACCTGCCTTTCCCAGTTATATCATGAGAACAAGCGCGGTATTCATGCCGGCTATGCCAAGTTCGAGACCTTCCCGATTTGGAATCTCGCATTGAAGCATCCGGTGAATGTGGCTTATGAAGCTGCGACTGCAGACTTGAATGACGTGAACATGATTGATCCGTTCCATTTGGAAGCTTACGGACAGACCACAGTAAACTATAACCGTGATATCGAGATTTTCCCTGTTTTGAAGGCCATGTTTGAGCACATCTACGGTGAGTGCCCATACCAGTCTCCTACTGACATGGGTGTCAATATGGCCGGTAATTGCATCTGCGATGATGATGCCTGCCAGGAAGCCGCAAAACAGGAAATCATCCGTCGTTACTACACAGAAGCATGCAACATCAAGAAGGGAACCGGCACCAAGGAAGCCTTCTATAAGTTAGAGCTTCTGATGAAGCAGGTGAAGGTAGAACCAAGCGATCGTGATGTCGTTCGTTATGCCTTAGTAAAAGAAGGAACTACCAACAGCCCTGCCGCTGCTATTGAGTTATCTACCGATCATGTAGCTACCGGTAAGACCACCGAGCTATTAAGTGCACCGGCTGCTGTTCTTCTAAACGCATTGAAGGAACTGGCAGGTCTCGATCACAAGTTACATTTGATTTCTCCGGAAGCATTAGAGCCAATCACTCAGCTTCGTAACGTCAACCTTGGAATTGCTGATTCCAGATTGCACTGCAACGAAGTATTGATTGCACTCTCCATTTCCAGTGCTACTGACCAGAACGCCAAGGCTGCATTGGAACAGCTTCCAAATCTTGCAGGTTTGGAAATGCACTCCACGGTAATGTTAACCGCATCCGACGAAGACATATTACGCCGCTTGCATATGAACATTACTTGCGAGCCAAGAACCGAATATCATAAATAAAACAAAGCCCTGCAGGTTCAACCTGCAGGGCTTCTCTTATCTCTATTCAACTCTTATGCTGCTTCTCCCTGATATCCATCTTCAAAGAAATCATGATACCAAATGAGGAACATATAAATCGTCCAAATCTTACGGCTGTTATCGACCTTGCCGGCACGATGATCATCCAAAAACTTCACAATCTCATCTACCTTGAAGAACTTCTCGGCAGCTTCAGAAGTGAAAGCAGCCTTTACGATGTTGTAATACTTCTCTTCCTTTAACCAGATACGAATCGGAACCGGGAAGCCAAGCTTCTTCTTCTCAGCAACCATATCCGGAAGATAACGATGTGCTGCTTCACGCATGGCAACCTTGGTATTGGTATCCGTTACCTTGTACTTGGTCGGAATGGTACGCTCCAACTCAAAGACCTTACGATCCAAGAACGGTACACGCACTTCCAAGGAATTGGCCATACTCATCTTATCTGCCTTCAACAGGATATCTCCGATGAGCCAGAAGTTCACATCGATGAACTGCATCTTGGTCACATCATCCAAGTGCTTTACCTTCTCGTAAAACG
>JAGDAL010000078.1 GCA_017959525.1 Lachnospiraceae bacterium
GGCTTCCATGCACTGCTCCGCAAATACCGCTATGAACGGTGAGCACACCGCTATTTTCTTCGGTCTTTCCGGAACCGGTAAGACTACACTTTCTACCGATCCTAAGCGTCTTCTCATCGGTGATGATGAGCACGGCTGGGATGATGACGGCGTATTCAACCTTGAGGGTGGATGCTACGCTAAGGTTATCGGACTTGATAAGGATTCTGAACCGGATATCTACAACGCAATCCGTCGTGATGCATTGTTAGAGAACGTAACCGTTGATGCCAACGGTAAGATTGATTTCGATGATAAGAGCGTTACCGAGAATACTCGTGTATCTTATCCAATCGAGCACATTGAGAAGATTGCATCTAACGTTAACAAGAAGTCTGCAGGTCCTGCCGCTGACAACGTAATCTTCTTGTCCGCTGACGCATTCGGAGTACTTCCTCCGGTATCTATTTTGACACCAGAGCAGACTCAGTACTACTTCCTGTCCGGATTTACTGCTAAGTTAGCAGGTACCGAGCGTGGAATTACCGAGCCTACCCCTACCTTCTCCGCTTGCTTCGGTCAGGCATTCTTGGAGTTACATCCTACCAAGTACGCTGAGGAGTTGGTTAAGAAGATGCAGAAGTCCGGAGCTAAGGCTTACTTGGTTAATACCGGATGGAACGGAACCGGCAAGCGAATCACCATTAAGGATACCCGTGGAATCATCGACGCTATCTTAAACGGCGATATTAAGAAGGCTCCTACCAAGAAGATTCCTTACTTCGATTTCGAGATACCTACCGAGCTTCCTGGTGTTGACACCAACATCTTAGATCCTCGCGATACCTACGCAAATGCTTCTGAGTGGGAAGAGAAGGCTAAGGATTTGGCTGCTCGTTTCCAGAAGAACTTCAAGAAGTATGAGACCAACGATGCCGGTAAGGCATTAGTTGCTGCTGGTCCACAGCTTTAATTAGAACCAACAAGGCACCGCACATCATGTGCGGTGTCTTTTTTGCCCAGGGGAACTGTGATTCATGAAAAAGAAGAGAAGAAAGACAACCAGGTTTTTAATTATATTTGATACAATCTCCGCGATTGTATTGATTGGGCTTGCTATATTATATGTCCGTTGGGAAAAGAGCTTGGACGAGCAGGAAGATCTTCCTGTTGCAACCATGGAGCCGGAGGTTGAAAAAAATGAGGAAGAACCGGTTGAACCGGAGCCGGTGGATAACAACATCTATGTCACCATCTCTGCAACCGGAGATTGCTCTCTTGGAAAACTGCAGATCCATGGTTACGACGGCTCTTTTGATGCATACTATGACAGCAATGGACCGGATTACTTCCTTCAGAATGTACGGGATATTTTTGCTGCAGATGATTTTACCTTGGTGAATTGCGAGGGAGTGTTAACCAATGAGACCACGCATATGGATAAGGAGTATGTCATCAAAGGGAGACCGGAGTATGCGGCGATTCTGGGAAACAGTTCCGTAGAAGGCGCCTCCCTTGGAAATAATCATACGTCCGATTATGGCCCACAGAGTTTGATTGATACCAAGAATGCGCTGGCCGGTGAGAATATCGCCTATGCCATCAATGATGAATATGGTATCTATACCACGGACAGCGGAATCAAGATTGGATTTGTTTCCGTATCCATGTTAGGGGATTTCCAGACTCGCTCCAACTATATGCAGACCGGCCTTGAGACCCTACGTCCCCAGGTGGATTTATTGATTGCCTGTGTACATATGGGAATCGAGCGGGAGAACTACGCCAACGAGGACCAACAAGCCTTTGCTCATAATTGCATCGACTGGGGGGCAGACCTGGTAGTAGGAAATCATCCTCACGTATTACAGGGGATGGAAATCTACAACGGCAAGCTGATTGCTTACAGCTTGGGCAATTTCTGCTATGGCGGAGCCCACAATCCATCTGATTTTGATACCTTGGTGTTACAGCAAACCTTTTGCTTCTCCCCGGATCATACGCTTTTGGATTCCTGGGATGCTAGGATCATCCCGTGTCGCTTAAGTTCCGTACCAAGCCCCAATGATTTTTGCCCGACACCGTACACCGCGGCAGAGGACATGGCTCGGGTAATTGCTAAGATGAATGAGTTTTCTTCTTCGAACGGAACGATACAGATTGATGAGACCGGAGTAATCAGAAAATTATGATTATTTTGTCGAAATAACAGAAAAAGAATGATATAATATCCTTGTCTAAATATGAGAATGAATGGAACTTGAATTTTGGAGGGAAAACGGAGCGACACCTAGGACAGGGAGGCGCACATGAAAAAATTCAGGATGACACTCATCATAATATCTCTTGTGGTTTCCTTGGCAGGATGCGCGTTGGAACGACCGGTGGTCAACGGAAACACAGTCTTAAACCTTGCACTGCGGGAAGGTGCGTACAGCGAAGCGGTGAAGTCCTGTTTGAAGGACTTTGAGCGGAAGTACAACATCACCTGCAATGTGGAGGAATATTCCGAAGCTGATCTTCGAAAAGCAATTACCGACAGCAATAACATACGGGAAGAAGGATCCGTGGATTTATGTATGGTGGACGGGTCTTGGATGGCGGAGTTTGTAGAGTTGGATTTACTGACGAACCTCTCGGACTACGGTTATAGCCTGGATAGCGATATTATCCCCGCAACTACGGATGTCTGCTATTACGACGGCGATGTGTATCTGGCGCCATATTACGGGAATGTAACGGTGCTTATGTACAATAAGCAGATCCTTACTTCCGGCGGTTTTTCGGAAGAAGACTTAAACACCTTGGATGGCATGCTGAAGGTGTGTGAATATGCCAAGAGTATTGGAAAAGAAGGATTTTTGTACCGTGGAGATACCAACGGGAATCTGGTGGTGGATTTCTTACCGATTCTTTTATCCCATGGCGGATGGGTGGTAAATGAGGACCAACGTCCGATTGTAGAAGATGATAACTTCTACAATGCCATGCTCTATTACAAGGAACTGGTGGGCACCGGAGCGGCAATGACCAAGAATGAGATTATTGGCGCCCTTTCTACCGGCAAGGCAGCCATGGCCATCGGATGGCCGGGCTGGTATGTGGCATCCGATGATTGGACCGTTGGGTTTATGGCCCTAAGCGGACATGCCAATGCCGTATCGCCGGCGTACAACTCCAATCTGTACGGTATCTGGACTTTAGGTGTTGCCAGCACCAGCACCCATAAGGACGAGGCGGTGGAGTTGCTAAAGTATTTGATGGATCCGGATGTACAGAAGCTATCGGTGGAATCCAAGGGGGTTCCGTGCCGGTATTCCGTATTAACCGACAAAGAAGTGTTGCGGTCTCACCCGGAATTTGAAGAAATCTGCAATGCCTTAGAGAGCGGGCAGTACCGTCCGATTATGACGGAGTGGAACGAGTTCTCGGACATCTTAGGCAAGCATATGCGTATGATTTTGCAGGAGGAAATCTCTCCGCAGAAGGGGTTAATGGCTGCGGAAGATGAGTTACAGGAACTGATGGATAGGTAGGGTTATGAGAGAGAAAATCGAGCGTTGGGTATTCCCCATTACAATACCGAATATTCTCCTTTTAGTTGCGGGCGTCGTATTGAATGTCAGTGGCCGTATCCTCGCTCAAGCTCTGTCCTGGCCTATCTGGGCGGATTGTGTCGGTACGTTCTTAACAGCAATTCTCATCGGTCCTTTTGGCGGAGCGCTGACCGGGTATGCAACGGCAGCAATCTGTGGCCAACTGGATCCGCTGGCGTATTATTACGCACCGGTTGGGATGGTGGTGGGCTTTGCCATTGGCGTTATGTTCCCTCACGGAAAGCGCATGAACAAATACCGCGTGTTTATGGTGGCTTTTGCGGCATCCCTGTTGGCATCCTTGCTTGCGACGGTGGAAAACATGATCTTCCGGGGCGGAGAAGTGGGTAACGTCTGGGGAGAGGCGCTGGTGGAGTGGATTTCCGCCGGGAATGAGATGCATTTTATCCCATTGTTTTTCGGAGAGCTTCTGGTGAATTTCCCGGATAAGATTCTGAGTGTGATCGTGGTTATGGCCATTATCGGTTTTGGCATGCTGATTTCCGAGAAAAAAGAGGTTTTCCCGAAATTCTACGGATTGGGATTGGCCCTATTGTTATTTGCCGGTTCGTTTGTTGGTTTTGCAACTGATGTCGATGCGGCCGGTTCCTATAAGAAGGAATTGATGGGAGAGTATGTCCCGAAGATTTATGCTTCCGGTGACGGCTTGTATTCTTCGGAGATTAACGCCATTGCACAGACCAAGGACGGTTATATCTGGGTAGGCGGATATTCCGGATTGTACCGCTTTGACGGCACCAATTTCATCCAGATGGACTTAGGAAACAACATCAACAGTATTACCTCCCTCTATGCAGATAACAATAATAACCTGTGGATCGGTACCAACGATATGGGCGTGATCAAATACAATACCGTTCACAAGAAGGTCTATACCTATGGTGTGAACCGTGGTATGCCATCCGAGTCCATTCGATCCATTCGGGAAGGCCCGGGCGGCAACATGTTCGTAGGAACCGTATCATATAGCGCCATCATTCGGCCGTACGGTATGGTGGGAACCTATAACCAGGATGAGATGCTGAACTACATCAACAACTTCACCATCAATGATGAGGGAGAGTGCATCTGTGTCAGTCAGAACGGTTACGTCCTCTTAATCACAGAGGAAGCAGTGCCGGATCCGAAGTACTGTTCCATTCCCGATGCCTTCTATGTATCGGCCACCTGGGGCAAGGGCGGCGATTTGTGGCTGTCCACCTCTACGAATGTCATCGAGCACTACCGCGTGGTAAACGGCAAGCTGACACCCCGTGGCGTGATTACCACCGGCACATTGAACTACTTGAACTGCATTTCCTATTCTTCCTATTTCGGAGGCATCTTCGTCTGTGCGGAGAATGGATTGGGATTCATTGATAATGATGGGGAATACTGGGATCTGACCGAGGTTGGATTCGATAATTCCATTAAGGATGTGCTGGTCGATTATCAGGGCAATATTTGGTTTGCCTCCAGCAAGCAGGGCGTTATGAAGCTGTCTCCGTCCGTTTTTTCCAATCTGACCAAGCGGGCCAAGGCAGACACCGGTATGGTCAACTGTGTGTTTCGGGACGGAAGAGAGCTGTTGATTGGAACAGACCACGGCCTCCAGGTGCAGGACCTCTACTCCGGGGAAGAAATCCATTATGATTGGATGGATAACATCGCAGAGGTGCGCATTAGCCACATTATGAAGGACTCCAAGGGCAGTCTTTGGATTTGTACCTTCGGTGGATACGGCCTTTTGGAGATTGCGCCGGATGGCACCTTGCGTACCTATGGGGTAAAAGAGGATGAAAACGCAACGCCGGAACGCTTCCGTATGGCCATCGAGATGCATGACGGAACCATTGCGGCTGCGTCCATGACCGGTATTTATTATATCCGGGACGGAGCAGTGGTAGATACCTTCACGGAAGAGGACGGCCTTCGGGTACCACAGATTTTATGTCTGTTGGAGACGGATGATGAAAAACTCTTAGCATGCAGCGACGGTGACGGTGTGTATGTCATCCGTGGCGGCAAGATTATTGAGCATATCAACAACCGTGTGGGGCTGAATTCCCAGGTGGTACTTCGTGCCATTCATTGCGGTTACGGATATATCTATGTCACCAGTAACGCGCTGTTTTACGATGATCGTACCAACATTCATCGCCTGACCAACTTCCCGTACAGCAACAACTATGATGCGTATGTGACCAACAACAACCAGCTGTGGGTGTCCGGTAGTGCCGGTGTCTATATTGCCGATGTGGATGATGTGTTGGAAAACAAGGAAGGTTACGCCTATACCTTGTTGGATCATACCCGAGGATTGAATTCCAGCTTAACGCTGAATTGTTGGAATACCTACGACGGCGAGGATATGTATCTTTGCTGCGTGGACGGTGTACGACGGATTCCGCAGGATCGCTACGATTTGGCGGTGGACAAATACAACATTGCTATCGATGAGATTACCATCAATGACACCCCGGTGCTACAGGAAGCGGGCGTTTACCAGCTGCCTGCAGGCGTGGGACGTCTGGTGATTCGACCGGCGATTCTGAATTA
>JAGDAL010000079.1 GCA_017959525.1 Lachnospiraceae bacterium
CATATCCAAGAACTTCTTCTCAAAGGTCGTATAAGACAAACCATATCCAAATGGATATACCACCTTGGCAGCAGCTCCCGGAATGGTCTCGAAATAACGATATCCTACATAGATATCCTCATGGTAATTCACATATTTAAAGGACTCATGGAATCCCTCGGTAGACGGATAATCCTCCAAATCTCCCGCGAAGGTATCCGGCAACTTACCGCAAGGATTGCCGTCGCCAAATAACAGCTCTGCTGCAGCCACGCCACCTTCCATGCCGCCCTGCCATGCATACAGACAAGCACCAATGCCATCGTTCTCACGCACCCAGCGGGTATCCAACATACCACCCACATTCAGAACAATCACAACCTTGGCAAAATTCTTCACTGCCTGCTCCACCAGCGCCTTCTCTTCCTTGGTCAGATAGAAATCTCCCTCCGGAAAAATCTTGGCTGCTTCCTTCGGCAGAGAAGTCTCGTGCGGCCAAGGATTGAACTCCTCGTCACACTCCACATCGGAACGATCCCATCCTTCTCCGGAGAAACGGGAAATACTCACAAGCGCGGTATCGGTAAAAGCAGCCGCCTGTGCCAGCAACTCCTCGGACAACGCCGGCTCGGAAATCATGCCCGTAACCGCGCCCTTGGCATAAGACTCGCTCACATATTCACGATAGAACTTCGCTACCGGCTCACAGACCGATACCCCAAGTCCCGTCACACCTTCATAGAGGTTGCGCACATAAGCACAATACACGTCGCCGCTTCCGCCGCCGCCCTTCACGTAATCGAAGGTACCCTTACCAAGCAGCGCAACGCCACGGTTCTTCTGCAGCGGCAACACGCCCTCGTTCTTAAGGAGCACCATACCCTCTTTGGCTGCTTCCTTAGACAGCGCAATATGCTCAGCACTGCCGGTCACATAACCATCCGCATAGAGCGGTCGGTTCGGTTGATATTTCATTCTCGTCCACTTTTTCATATTATTCACTCTCAATCCCTTACTTGTATAATCACCCGGACGCATCCGTCCGTACTTAGTGTCTCATATTCTTGCGATATTCTCCCGGAGATACGCCCATCAACGACTTGAAGGTCTTCATGAAATGCTTCTCATTCTCGTATCCCACGCAGGTCGAAATCTCCACAATCTTCATATCCGTCTCCGTCAACAGCTTCTTGGCCTCGTTCATACGAATCATCTTCAGATAATTCACGAAGCTATACCCTGTATGCTGCTTGAAGGAATAGGAGAAAAAAGAGTAGTTCATGGACACGTAGTTACTTACCACCGCCATGTTCAAATCACTACTGTAGTTCTCCCGGATATACTGCTCCGCTGTCAGAAGCTTCTGGGTAATGCCATTATCTTCCATGCGAGCCCCCAGGCGCTGGCTGACATCCACCAACCACTCCATAATGGAATCCTGATACTCCTGTAAGCTATCGAACGCCAACGGATTCATGCACTGGCGAATCATCTCCTCATCGCCGCGTTCAATGGTCTCCTTGTAAATCGAGGAAATCTCCCCGAAGGACTGCTGCATCTCATAGGTAAACTCGTTGGTAGATAGATGCATGTCCGCGGTCGCCCGAAAAAGCGCACCCCACAGACGAATCACCTCATCCGTATGTCCGGCCCCAAGCACCTGAATCCGCTTGGTCCGATTCTCGCTGGTTAAAAGTTCTCTCGCCTTCTCCTGCAGGGCCTGTGGTATCTTAGACGCAAGCTCCTCTTCATAGGAGGACGCACTGCCAATGGCGAAGGCTCTGGCTCTGGCTTCTAAGCACTCCCGGAAGGCTTCGTCCATCTCGGAGAGTCCCTGATGCACCCCGGAGATTCCCACACAACAATCGTAAAAAGCACCGCCACGCAAGGATTCCGTCTCTTCCTCCGGCGCAATCAGAAGCTGGCCTTCCTCCAAATCCGACAGGAAAATCCGGCCACTGCCATCGCAAGCATCCTCCCGAAGGCCCAACAATTCATCATCTAAAAGCACCCGATCACCGCAGAGGAACAAGCGATACGCTCCCACATGGAAAAACGGCTCGTTCTTCTTAATGAGAATCTCCCGCTCAGAAGGCTTCAATTCCTTATCCCGCAGCAGGGCCTTCAGCTGATAGCTGCTTAAGCTCTTATTCTCTTCCTCGCTTTGCTTGGAACGGGCCAATTCCTCATCCAGCTTTAAGAGGATGTCCCGGATTTTCTCCCGTTCCACCGGCTTCAAGAGATACTCTCTCACCCCGTTTCTTAGCATCTCCACCGCATAGGAAAAATCATCGTACCCACTGATGGCCACCATCAACGGCGGATGATCCAGCTCATGCACCCGGCGGGCCAACTCCAAACCATCCATGCCTTGCATGCGAATGTCCGTAAACATCACATCCACCGGCTGCTGACTTAGAATCTCTAAGGCCTCTTCCCCGTTGGCGCACTCTAAAATCTCGTCAATCGGGACCTCGCTGCGCTTGGCCATGACGTGAATTCCCTGGCGGATTAACTTCTCATCTTCCACAATCAATAACGTCTTCATATCATTACCTACACTAATTTGTAATACTCTTACGTTCCGAAATCATACGCGGCATATTCAAAGAAACCTTGGTATACTTGGCTTCTTCCGAATATACTTCCACACCGTATTCCTTGCCAAAAGACAACTGAATCCGGTCTTCTACATTTTTCAGGCCAATGCCGTGACCCTTAGAAGAGCCGCCCTCCGGCTGCACCTTGCCATGAATGGTCTCTCTCAGGCGCTCCAACTGTTCCCGGTTCATGCCGCGACCGGCATCGGTAATCTCAATCTGAAAAGCTCCGTCCATCTCTCTGGCCTTGATATAGATGGTGGTATCCGTTGCCACCGGCTCGATGCCATGCAGTACCGCGTTCTCTACGACAGGCTGTAAGGACATCTTCGGGATTTCCTGGTCGTAAAGCTCCTGTGGGATATCCAACGAAAGGATCACCTCGAAGTCATATCTAAGGTTCATTAAGAGCACGTAGTTGCGGATATATTCCACTTCCTCTGCCAGGCTTACATTGCCGGAAATCCAGCGCATACTGTATCGTAGCAACTTGCCAAGAGAAGTGATGGCATCGGCGATTTCATACTTCTCGTCAATCTCCGCCATCATCTTGATGGACTCTAATACGTTGTAAATAAAATGGGCATTGATCTGGTTCTGCAGGGTCCGAATCTCGGAGTTCTTCACCAGGACCTCACGCTGAATATTGGACTGCATCAAATCCTGGATACGATCCAACATCTTATTCAGCTGAGTTCCAAGCTCTCCCATTTCATCCGTGCCGTGGTCATCCACCCGCACATTC
>JAGDAL010000080.1 GCA_017959525.1 Lachnospiraceae bacterium
AGAACTCTTCCGCTAAGGCTTTTACCTCTTCTTCGGTGAAGACCTCTTCCGGATTCTCTGCATCCTCTGCATTTTCTGTATCTTCTGTATCATCTGGGTCCTCTACTTCTTCCTCATCTTTGATTAGATGCATCCAAAGCACCCGCAGATCGAATACATCTTCCTCGTCTGTTTTCACAATGCGAAAACAAAAGATGCGACAGGCATCAAAGAAGCGAACCTTCACGCCCTTTTTCTCCTGATAGATGCCATCGATGTCGTAATAGATCGGAACAAACAGCACATAGAGTAGGATCAAAAGAACAATTCCCAGGATACCGAGCACGCCAAAGCCAAGAATCTTACCGATCAGTAATAGAATCTTCATCTATGCTCCTATCCCAGTAATTCTGCAAAGTATTGTTTCACGTGATACGCTCCGGTATTGGCGTACACATCCGCATATACGTCTGTCAGCAAAGTAAATGCGCCATGCCTGGAGGTGGAAAGACCAATCACATCGTAATGATCCTTCTTGCGAAACTTCTTATGCAATTCTTCAATCGTCATAATCTCAAGCTCGGTCATACTATGATGCGACAACACAATCGCATAACAAGAAGACACGGGTAAGCCGTGGGATATGAACCATTTTTTCTTCGTGACCTCCCGCAGGTTGCCACCGATATACAAATTGGGAAGAAATCGAAATGTACTCATACAACCCCCAAACTCAAATTCCCATTCATTATATCAATCTGCGAAATAGTAGTCAAAAATGTCTTTGACCACCGGAATGGACATACTGGAGCTTCGATCCGCTTCTTCTACAATAACGGCGATGGCCAATTCCTTTTCTCCATTTGTTGCATATCCAACAAACCAGGAATGTGCTTCCTCTTTATATGCATTAAACTCAGCTGTTCCGGTTTTACCATAGGCTTCATACAAATCAGAATTCAAAGCCGTACCGGTACCGCTGGTGATCACGCCACGCATCAACTCCTGTAGTTGCTCGGCTTCCTCCGTAGTCATCAGCGACTTGGCGCGTTCCGGACGGAAGGTTTTCACCTCGATACCCTGCATATTCTGAGAGTGATCAATCAAATACGGCTTCATTAGTACGCCGTCATTAGCAATGGCCGCTGCAATCATAGACATATGCAATGGTGTTACCAAGGTATGTCCTTGACCAAAAGCGGTCTGGAATACCAAATCCGATGCGGTGTTATGGTCCACATCGAAGGAAGATTGATTGTAAACACTCATCTGTACCGGCAAGTCCTGGTTAAACAGCAAATCCTCTGCGGTCTTATGATATTCGTCCAGATCCAGGCCCATGCCAATGGTACCAAAGGTAACGTTACAGGACTTGGCAAAGGCTTTGCGAAGGTCCATAGAACCATGGGCCGTACCGTTAAAGCAATGGAAGGTAAGCCCGTTTACTTCCTTACTACCACTACAGGTAAATCCGTCATCCATGCTGCCTCCCTGACGCAGATACGCAAGGGCCGTTACAATCTTAAAGGTAGACCCCGGCGCATATAAGCCCTGGGTGGTACGATTGATCAGACGAGAGGAAGAGGCATCGTTCACAATGTCTTCCCAGTTCTCCTGTAAGGTATTCGGATCGAAATACGGCTTCGATAGCATAGTTAAAATTGCACCGGTCTTTGGATCCAGGGCTATCACCGCCGCATTGTAGTTGCCCATATCGTCATAGGCAATTTGCTGCATCTTGGCATCCAAGGTGGTAACGACAGAATCGCCCTGCACCTTTTTGCCTTGTAAGGTGTATTGGAATTGCTCCAGATAATCCTCATGGGAATCCAATAACAAATAATTGGCATCCTTTTCCAAACCGCTGCGGCCGTTGTAATAATAACCGACCACGTGACTAAAGAGTTCTCCGGTTGGATAGACTCTGGTCTCCTCTTCGTTCTCATCCACTGTAGAAGTTGCAAGTACCACGCCATCCGCCGATAAGATATCGCCGCGAATGGTGGTGGCAGACAAGGCCGAGGAGCGCTTATTGTAGGAGCTGGTAATAAAATTCGAGCTTTGATACGCGATAAAATAACAAATATAGCCGCACAGGCATAAAAACAACGCTAAGAAGCTGTATGTTACGACCAAGAACTCCCGATTGCGACTGTGACGTCTGTTTTGCTTTTTCTTATTCTTCATGTCGCTTCGCCTCCTGTCGCTGTTTTACCACGTATAATCCCTGGACGATGGAGAACATGGCCATGGTGCTAAGCAAGGAACTACCACCGTAGCTAACGAATGGCAGGGTCACTCCGGTAGACGGAATGAACTTGGTAACACCACCGATGTTTACGAACACCTGGAATCCGTAGACGGTACCAAGGCCAACGGCCACATACCGATAGAAGGTATCATCCAATTCCAGTGCAATATTAAAAATCATCAGAAAACAACTCATGCAAATAAAGATAAAGCATAATCCAAACAGTACGCCGTACTCTTCACACATGGCGGAGAAAATAAAATCCTTGGTAACCACCGGAATGGTCTTTGGCATGCCGTTACCGATTCCGCTTCCGTACCATCCGCCGGTTCCAATGGCAAACAAGCTCTGGGAAATCTGATAGCCTGCATCATCTACCACGGACAGTGGATCCTTCCATGCCGTCACACGCACCTGAACATGGGCAAAAATCCGATACGCCAATAGCGCGCCGATTGCCGTAGTTCCAAGGCCTAGGAATAACCAATATAACTTCTTGGTTGCCACATAGATAAGAATCA
>JAGDAL010000081.1 GCA_017959525.1 Lachnospiraceae bacterium
AAAACGCTATAATTGTCCGAATTGTTCACACGACTCGTTTTATTTCTCAAATGTAGAAAAAAGCCCGTTTTCACGGGCTTTTCTTAGAGTTCGATTGCATCTGTAATAATCCGGCACAAGGCTTCCAATCCTTTTTGATCCTCCGGGCGGAATCTTCCGGTGACCGGACTGTCGATATCCAGCACGCCAAAAATTTTATTATTTTTATAAAGCGGAATCACAATTTCGGAGTTGGATGCCGCGTCGCAGGCACTATGCCCCGGGAACTGATGCACGTCTTCAATGCGCTGGGTCTCGCCGGTTGCTACTGCAGTTCCGCACACACCTTTTCCGATCTGAATGCGAATGCAGGCGGTCTTGCCCTGGAACGGTCCAAGTACCAACTCTTCTCCGCCATCCTTTTTCTCACGCATCAGATAGAATCCGGCCCAGTTAATGGTCGGTACTTCTTCTGCAATGAGTGCAGAGATATTGGATAATAACGGTACGAAGTTCGGTTCCGTATCGCAAAATCCCTTGGCCTGCTCTGCCAGCATCTGATAGTCGGTCTTTGGAATACGGGTATAGTAGCACTCTTCGTCTTCATGATGAATGTATGCACCGCAATTCTTCTGCACCTGTAAGGATGCCGGATTGTCCCGATGTACGGAAAGATAGAACTCTCCCTCATCGATGCGGTCACGCCACTGGTCTAAAAGTAACTGCAATCCGCGGCTGCCATAGCCCTTGCCGCGCTCGCTTTTGCGAATCAAATATCCGATGTGTCCGTGATACTTGCGCAGGAAATCATTGAGGACATGACGCATACGGAAAAGTCCTACAATGCGATCGTCATCCCACAACAAATACTCCGTGCAAGGCACAAAGCCCTCCGGGAGCTGCTCTCCCTTTGCATTTGCCAACATCATCGGAACGATTTCCTTAGAAAACTCTTCAAAGGATGCACCCACATGTCCATAGGTAAATCCATTCTCATCCTCTAACAGTTCAGAGAAAAACTCATACTCCTTCTCTAATTCTTCTGTGTCTACTGCTTTTAAAACTAACATTTTCCCTCCAAGTCATTAAATCAAGTCTACCGCTTCCTGAATATTATCTACACCAACCAGCTTCATGCCCTTCGGAACATCCAGTCCCTTTAAGGATACTTTCGGTAAAATGCAGGTGGTAAAACCAAGTTTGTCTGCTTCCTTAATACGCTGCTCCACCATAGGAACCGCACGTACTTCGCCACTTAAGCCCACTTCACCGAAGCAAATGGTGGATTCATCGATTGGCTTCTCCTTGAAACTGGATACCAGTGCCAAGATCATACCAAGGTCAATGGCCGGTTCGTTCATACGGATACCGCCAGCAATATTCACATAGGCATCATAGTCATTCATATGAAGTCCGATGCGCTTCTCCAATACGGCCATTAAGAGATTCACACGATTATAATCCGTTCCGACAGCGGTACGACGCGGCATTCCGAAGTTGCTGCGGCATACAAGTGCCTGAATCTCAATCAAAATCGGACGCGTTCCTTCTATAGAACATGCAACAATGGAACCACTGGAATTCTGTGGGCGTCCCGCCAACATATACTCCGACGGATTCTCCACTTCCACTAAGCCTTCCTGGCGCATTTCGAATACACCGATTTCATTAGTAGATCCAAAACGGTTCTTCTGGCCACGCAGGATGCGATAGGTAGCATGACGGTC
>JAGDAL010000082.1 GCA_017959525.1 Lachnospiraceae bacterium
ATACCGCTTAAGCGGCAGTAATGCAGCAGGTTGTGCAGTTCATAGGACTGATAGGTGCTAAGGCAAAAGTCTGCGATGAGTTTTGCCTCTTCTTCAGAATCCGTTGCCTGAGATGGTTCCTCCTCAGAAACCAGCCCATCCATCCACTCAAACAGGGGAGGAATGGCTTCATCAATGGCCGCAGCAAGGCTTTTCGGATCTACAGCATCCGGCGATAGGGCATCGGAGACCATCTTAAATAAGAGAATCTGATGCGGTCCGCCAAAATAGGAGGCGGCTCCGTAGAGGGCAGAACCTTCCATATCATAGAGAAAGCCTTCTATATCTTCATCCGTATCCTCTAGGCGCACTACTTCCCCGGAAGAAATCAACGGCGCCTGAGGGAAATCCGTAACGATACTAAGGTCCGGATAGAACCACCGCTTGGAGTCGCTGTCCATGATACGATTCACCTGAAGCAGCTCTCCCGTGGCAAAGCCCAGTCCGCCGGCGCAGCCAAAAGAAAGAACAAGGTCCGAAGGATCCAAACGTCCGTCGGGACGCTCCTGCGTAAGAATCCTGGAAACGCAAACGGAAGCGGCATTTTTACCTACGCCCGTAATGGCCAGGATGATGCCGCCCCCGCGAAAGACCTGAAACATGGACTCGTAAGAGTCCCGCTTCAAGTGAAAATGCGATATGAAATTCGAAGCCTCTTGGTATAAGGCGCAGAATACGAATATCATTACATGTGCTTCTCGATGCCGTTGTAGCCATCTAAGAGAAGCTTCGAAGAATAATCGATTACGGACTGCAACGGAATCCGACGTCCATCGGAATACCAGGTACGGAAAATGCTGGTAATGGCAACGCAGTATGCACGAACCAGATGCGGATGATCCGTAATCTCATAGAAATGCTGGAAGTAACTACTATTTAAAACGTCGTTCGTTACCTTATTATAGAAGAAGTAGTAATCCGGGTCGCATAACAGCTTCTTCTGAACCGGATCTCCTTCGTCTAAGTAGTGGTAAAAGATATTGATGCAGGTTGCAACGTCTAAGCTGCCGGCAGTCACTTCGATCTTGTCCAGAAGCTCCTGCACCATCTCATGCTCAATCTCGTCTACCAAATCATCCAAGGACGTATAGTGCAGATAGAAGGTCTTGCGGTTGATGTCCGCCCTCTCTGTCAGCTCCGTAATGGAAATCTGGTTAAAATCTTTGGTCATAATCAAATCGTAAAAGGCATCGCGGATGCACTTCAACGTTCGCTTCACGCGTAAATCTGTACTTTCGTGTTTCATAACTCTCCTCCAACGCTCTCACAAAAAAGCAATACACACATGTGAACAAACCCATTATATCGGAGAAATAGTGCATATGCAACAAAAAAACCAGATTGTTCCATAAAACTCTAAGAGGAAAAACCGAGTGGTAATTATTAAAAAAGTATAAAAAAAGAAAAAAATGGGTTGCACTTTGGAAAAAAGGGTATAAAATATAAAATACTTCGACATTGAACTATTCGAATTGTAAACAATCGATTGAAGCGAGGAGGTGGAAATCGTGGAAGAACAGCAGAATATCATGTACCAACTGCATTTGATCGGACGTGAAATTAAGCAGGAGTTTGCGAAGCTTCAGCTGGAATATATCGACGACCGTACGGTTGCCACCCATGGCTGGATCATCGGCTATCTCTATGAGCAGCGGGATCATGACGTTTATCAGAAGGACCTCGAGCGGAAGTTCCACATGGCACCGAGCACCATGACCACCATTTTGCAGAGTTATGAGCATGTTGGTTATATCCAGCGTGTATCTGTCAGTCATGATGCCAGATTGAAAAAAATCGCACTGACCGAAGCCGGCTTGCAGTTCCAGAAGAATTCTATGGAGAACTTCAAACGGCTGGAACAACGCATGTTAGAGCAGATTCCGGCGGAGGACATAGAAGTCTTTCAGCGGGTATTTGCGCAGATGATTGACAATTTGAAAGAAGAATCATAGGAAAGGAGACCATGCTACATGGTAAAGAAACTATTATCACGTGTGCAGGAATATACCAAGTATGCCATAGCGACCCCACTTTTTATGTTGTTGGAAGTTGCGATGGAAATGGTAATTCCTCTGTTGATGGCATCCATTATCGATAAGGGCATTAATGCCGGCGATATGAACCATATTTTAGTGGTTGGAGCAGAGATGTTAGTGGCAGCAGGTATTGGACTGTTTGCCGGAATTATGGGAGGAAAATGCGGAGCCTATGCATCCGCCGGTTTGGCGAAGAACTTGCGTCAGTCCATGTTTGAACGCATCCAGACGTACTCATTTGCCAATATTGATAAGTTCTCCTCTAACAGTCTGATTACGAGATTAACAACGGATGTAACCAACGTGCAGAATGCATTCCAGATGTTACTCCGTATGGGAACCAGAGCGCCGGCCAGCTTGATTGTGGCAGTGATTATGACCATCACCATCAGCCCGAAGCTGTCTACCATTTATCTAACAGCAGTGGCCATTCTTTTGGTCATCTTAATCATTGTAATGCCAATGACCCATAAGCGCTTTAAGATGTTATTCGAGCGTTATGACGCAATGAATGAACGCGTGCAGGAGAATGTCTCTGCAGTTCGAGTGGTAAAAGCTTACGTAAGAGAGGACCACGAGATCGACAAGTTCAGCACCGCGAACCAGAACATCTATCGTCTGTCCGTTCGTGCAGAGCGTTTGATTGTGATTATGATGCCGACCATGATGGCAGCGGTATATACCTGCATCATGTTGTTAAGTTGGAACGGCGCTAAGATGATTGTTGATTCAACTCTCACAACCGG
>JAGDAL010000083.1 GCA_017959525.1 Lachnospiraceae bacterium
AAACGGAAGTGAAAATCGTCATGATATTATTCAGGCCATTGAGTTTGGTAGTCCGGAAGGTTTATGTGCTTTCTGCGAAGGTATTCAGGCTGCTGCTCCGGTGGATAGCTATGTGACACCGGAACCATGGGATATGCCGGGCTATGACAGCCAGGTCATTATGGCTGCAGGCGCATTTGTACAGGGCTCTTCCATCGAACTGAGTGCGGATGGTCCACTGCGTCCTCCGTATGCGGCATACTTCCAGGGTGGCTTAACCTGGTACCATGCAAAGCTGGGAATCCTTATGTCCCTGCAAAAACTTTACGAGGCAAACCTTGTGAAGGATAGTCAACTATGCTAGAATAATTTAGTGTTTTCAATGATTTCCGCCGATTTTTAGAAGAGAACGGAAGGGAATTATGACAAACAAATTACATACGAATCGTAGGATGACCGTAGAAGATCCGTACACGAGAGCATGGTGCTATGGACCTATGGTTTTAACAGATGCGGAATTATTGGCAATTATCCTGCGTACCGGCCACGGTGCACAGGATGCGGTTGCCTTATCAAAAGGATTGCTGGAAGCTTATGACAACCAACTCGGGAAGCTTTTATCCAGTGATATTACAGAACTTATGGAGTTCCCGGGCATCGGAAGAGTGAAGGCGTTGGAGTTGCTTGCAGTAATGGAGCTATCTAAGCGAATCGCCTGTGAGAAGCGTGTAGGATACATGCGCATGGATTGCCCCGGAAGCATTGCCGATTATTACATGGAGCAGTTACGACATGCTTCCAACGAGCAATTGCTGGTTTGTCTGTTTGACAGTGGAGCCCATTTGATCTGTGACACCATTCTATCCAGTGGAACTGTCCGGTCCACATCTATTTCACCTCGGGAGATTTTTTCCTATGCTCTACGCCATCATGCGGTTTATATCATTGTGATACATAATCATCCCAGTGGGCTATGCGAGCCCAGCGCAGAAGATATTGCACTGACGAAGGAGTTATACGAATCCGGTCAGATGCTTCACATTCCGTTGTTGGATCACATTATCCTTGGGGATCATACTTATTACAGTTTCAAAGAGGAAGGACTGGTCTTTGACCAGAAGGAACAGGACGATGATTAGTGGTTACGGCATCGATATGGGAACCGGAAATCTTAAGATTTTTGATCGCTCTACCGGCAAAGTAGTGAATGAGAAGAATACCATTGCAATTGTGGATGGGGATCGCATGTATGCATATGGTGATGAAGCATATTCCATGTATGAGAAGGCTCCGGACACCATTCAGGTTTCTTTCCCGATTATTAACGGTGTAATTGCAGACTTCGATAACATGCAGACCATGTTGTTGGAGATTTTGGAGAATCGCATGGGCGCGAAGTTAAAAGGCGCTGATATTGTCATTGCGGTTCCGAACGATATCACCGAAGTAGAGAAGAAGGCATTCTATGATATGTTTGCCAAGACCAAGATTAAGGCCCGTTCCATTCGTTTGTGCGAGAAGCCTTTGGCTGATGCTATGGGAATGGATATTGATATTACCGAGCCGACCGGTGTTATGGTGGTAGATATGGGTGCGGACACCACAGAGATTTCCGTTATTTCTCTTGGTGGCCTTGTTATTAGTAACCTGTTACCATACGGCGGCAATCGTTTGGATGATTCCATTGTGACTTACTTAAAGCGTAAGTTTAATTTAGTAATCGGTCGTAAGACTGCCAAGTCTTTGAAGGAGAATATCGGTTCCGCATTGAAGGGACAGGGTACTTCCATGACCATCGTTGGCCGTGATGTAGTCAGCGGACTTCCAATCGAGATGAGCATTGATTCTCAGGTTGTTTATGAGGGTATTCGCGATGAGCTGAATAACTTGGCAACCAACATCAAGATGATTCTTGAGAAGGTTCCGCCGGAATTAGCAAAAGATATCGTACATTCCGGAATTTATATTACCGGTGGCGGATCTAACATTGCGGATATCGCCGAGTTTTTCTCCGGTGTTACCAATATCAAGATGAATGTATCCGAGTATGGCGAAGAGACCGTTGCCAGAGGTTTGGATAAGGTATTGTCCGATGAGAAGTTCCATCGTTTCGGATATACCATGAAGAGTAGAATTTTTAGTTAATGCGAGGATAAGCAACAATGATGCGTGGCAAGCGTTCGAGAGTTCCAAGCAATTACATATTGATTATTCTGATTATTGCCTGCGTTGCATCCCTGTTTATCAGTTACGCCACCGGTTTTTCCGGAGGCCCGATTCAGATTATCGCGGATTACGTATTTGTTCCGATGCAACGTGGTATTGATTTGATCGGAAGCTCAATTTCCGTTTCTTCCGAAGATGCCAAGTCCAAGCAGGAATTGATTGCCGAGAATGAAGCCCTGCAGGCAGAGGTGGAGCGATTGACGAATCAGCTGACGAAGACGCAGCTGCAGCAGAGTGAGTTGGAAGAGCTA
>JAGDAL010000084.1 GCA_017959525.1 Lachnospiraceae bacterium
AGCGTCAGGACTTGAATGTTATGAGCGAGTTCCTGGTGATGGCAGCGACGCTGTTGTCCATCAAGTCTAAGATGCTCTTACCAAGAGACGAGCAGTCCGAGGAAGAGGAAGAAGATCCGCGTGCTGAGTTGGTTCAGCAGTTGCTGGAGTACAAGATGTACAAGTGCATCTCCTTCGAGTTGCGTGACCGTCAGGTGGATGCAGACCACATCCTCTTCAAGGTTCCGACCATTCCGGAAGAGGTTGCCGCTTATCAGCAGCCGGTGGATGTACAGGAGTTGATCAGTGATTTGACCTTACAGCAGTTAAACGATATCTTCCAGGCGGTATTGAAGCGCCAGAAGGGCCATGTGGATCCGATTCGTTCCAAGTTCGGTGAGATTAAGAAGGAAGAGGTCTCCATGGAGGCCAAGCTGGAGTACATGAACGATTACGTTGGTACCCACAAGCATTTTTCCTTCCGTCAGGTATTGGAGAATGCAGGTTCCAAGTTAGAAGTTATTGTCACCTTCTTAGTTGTCCTTGAGATGATGAAGGCGGGCAAGATTCAGATCGTACAGGAGAATCTCTTCGACGATATCAAGATTGAATCTTTGGTTGCAGCCTAAAGGTTTTTCGTATATCCTATTAGCTGGTAATAGGAACAAATGGTGTGTGGGAGTAGCATATGGATCGTAAAGAATTGTTAACGATCATTGAAGGCGTCCTCTTTGCAATGGGTGATTCCGTAGAGCCGGACAAGATTGCTTCGGCCTTGGAAGTAGATACAGAGGAAGTCATCAATGCCTGCGATGAGCTTCAGCGGAAGTATGAAGACGATCATCGGGGAATTCGTATTTTAAAACTGGAAGGTGCCTATCAGATGTGCACGTCTTCCGAGATTTATGAGTATTTGATTAAGATTGCCAAGCAGCCGAAGAAGTATGCGCTGACGGACGTCTTGCTTGAGACGCTTTCTATCATTGCATACAAGCAGCCGGTAACCCGTGCGGAGATTGAGAAGATTCGTGGTGTGGATTGTTCTCACGCGGTAAGCAAGCTGGTAGAGTATCAGTTGGTCGAAGAGATCGGACGCTTGGACGCTCCGGGTAAGCCGATGCTGTTTGGAACTACCGAAGAGTTCCTTCGTTCCTTCGGTGTCACCTCCTTGGATGAGCTGCCTGCATTGAATCCGGTTCAGGTAGAAGAGTTCAAGAATGAGGCAGAAGCAGAAGCTAACCACATGACAGTGGATATATAAGCACTTGAAAATAACCAAAAACGAGCTTCGTTTTTTGGTTATTTTTTTGGCCAAAAATCATGATAAATCTTTAACAAAATTGGTTTTGTTTATTGAAAATAAAGGGCTAAAAGGGTATCATTAACATAGCGCAAAATTTTAAATTTTTATATAAATGGAGGAAGAATAGCATGAGTGTTGGAACAAATAGTCCTGCCATTGGGAGAATCAATGGGTTACTGGATGCCAACAGCTTCGTAGAGCTTGGATCACTTGTAACATCCAGATCTACCGACTTTAATGTAAATGCCGCTGATACACCATCAGACGGTGTTGTCATTGGTCATGGCTTGATTGACGGTAACCTGGTATTCGTATTTAGTCAGGACGCATCCGTATTAGGCGGATCCATTGGTGAAATGCATGCCAAGAAAATTTTAAGCGTGTATGACATGGCGATGAAGGTTGGGGCTCCGGTGATCGGTCTTTTAGACAGTACCGGTGTGCGTCTTCAGGAGTCTGTTGATGCGTTAGAGGCATTGGGAGCTATCCTTGCGAAGGCTTGTGAGGCATCCGGTGTTGTACCACAGATTATGTCTGTATTCGGAAGCTGCGGCGGCGGTTTATCCGTATTGACCGGCGTTTCTGATTTTGTATTTATGGAGAAGGGTGCGAAGTTATTCGTGAACTCTCCGGATGCCATTGATGGCAACAGCGCTGACAAGTGTGATACTTCTGCTTGTGATTATCAGTTTGAGACCGCAGGTACTGTTGACTTTGTCGGAACAGACGCTGAGATTTTTGCACAGATTCGTAAGTTAATCGCTGTCATTCCTGGATCTAACGTGGAAGACGGTGTATTCGATGAGTGCACAGATGATATGAATCGTGCAGCAGAAGGCTTAGCTGAGAAGCGTGGCAGCGTAGCAGATGTGGCTGCAGAGATTTCTGATAACCATTTCTTCTTTGAGACCAAGGCCGGCTTTGCTAAGAGCATGGTAACCGGATTCATCCAGTTGGGTGGAACCACCGTTGGTGTCATCGGTAACCAGGCAGGAGAGCACGGCAATGTATTGCATGCAGACGGATGCGACAAGGCAGCAGCCTTCGTGAAGTTCTGTGATGCTTATGAGATTCCGGTTCTTACCCTTACCAACATCGAAGGATATTGTACATGCCAGTGCGCAGAGCGTCGTTTACCGAGAGCTTTGGCTGCACTTACCAATGCATTCGCATCCGCAACCGTTGCGAAGATCAATTTGATCACCGGTAGCGCATGTGGTTCTTCTTATGTTCTCATGAACTCTAAGTCTATGGGAGCTGATTTGGTATATGCATTCCCGGATGCTAAGGTTGAGATTATGAATCCTTCCCTTGCTGCGAACATCATGGGCGCTGATGCCAATGAGTTTGCTACCAAGGTGAACGGCTTGAATAATGCAGCTCGTCACGGTTATGTAGACCGTATCGTCAACTTCGAGGATACCAGAAAGTACTTAATCGCCGGATTCGAGATGCTTTATACCAAGAAGACTTTCGAGTCTTACAAGAAACACAGCACCAAATAGAGAGGATAATTCTATGAAGAGAAAATTATTGGTTATGGGTGTTGCCGTAATCAGTATGCTTTCTATAAGTGCTTGTGGTGCTGTAACGACCCCGGAAGATACTTATGGAGAGTATACCGCCGAGCAGATGCAGGCGAGCGCTGAGGATACCTTATCTTACTTGTTGGGATTGGATCAGGCAGCTGCATTGGAGAATGCAGAGCTTGCTGTTTCCCGCAAGGAGGATCCTTCTTCCGTAACTACCGATTTATACGATCAGTGGAACGTGGTTACCAAGGAAGGCAGCGAAGGAACCATCGCTTCCGAACTCTATACCGAGTGGGCGAAGGTATTCGATGAAGCCGGTAATTATGTATCTACTTACGAAGGCTATTACGATGAGAAGTCCAACGATAAGGGCTTCCAGGCAACCAAGAGTGGTAAGACCGTAACCGGTGTACTTACCATGAAATTTGAGAAGCGTGATGTGGCATTGACCTATGTTTACAATGTACGCAACATGGAGGTTACCGCAATCAACGTTGCACCGGTATATACCGATGATGAGTTGATGGCCGGTGCCGGTGTCAATGTATTGATGGGAATGGGAACAGTTTTTTCAATTCTGATTCTGATTTCTCTTTGTATCTATGCTTTCAATATTATTCCGTACTTACAGAATAAGAAGAAAGCGAAAAAGCAGGCCGAGACAACTGAAGCTCCGAAAGCCGCAGTTGCAGCTAGCGCTCCTGCTTCCGTAGATGTATCCGATGATGCAGAGTTGATTGCAGTCATTGCGGCAGCAATTGCAGCAAGCACCGGAGCATCCACTGACGACTTTGTTGTTCGTTCAATTAAGCGTAGATTTTAACTTTCATTTAGGAGGATTTTACAGATGAAGAATTATACCATTACCGTTAACGGAAAAGCATATGATGTTACCGTAGAAGAGAAGGGTGGAAGCACCGCTTCTGCAGCTCCTGTTGCTGCAGCTGCTCCTGCACCGGCTGCTCCGGCTCCATCCGCAGGCGCTGGTAGCGTGAAGATTGAAGCAGGTGCTGCAGGCAAGGTCTTCAAGGTTGTTGCTACTCCTGGCCAGGCTGTTAAGCGTGGTGAGACCGTAGTTATCCTTGAGGTTATGAAGATGGAGACTCCTGTAGTTGCTCCTCAGGATGGTACTGTTGCAAGCATCGATGTAAGTGAAGGCCAGCAGATCGAGGCAGGCGCACTTCTTGCAACCATGAACTAATTCGTTTTAAGTCGAATACTTTTGAGGAGGATTATTCATGACAAACATTGCTGATACATTGTATAACCTTCTCCATCAGACCGCATTCTTCCATCTTACCATTGGTAACTTTGTGATGATTGCAGTTGCTTGTTTCTTTTTATACTTAGCAATCCGCAAGGAATATGAGCCGTTGCTCTTGGTTCCGATTGCGTTCGGTATGTTGCTGGTTAATATCTATCCGGATATTATCGCTTCACCGGAAGAGACAAGTAATGGAGTTGGAGGACTTTTATATTACTTCTATTCTTTGGATGAATGGTCAATCTTACCGTCCTTGATTTTCTTGGGCGTAGGAGCGATGACTGACTTTGGTCCGTTGATTGCAAACCCAATCAGCTTCTTATTGGGAGCTGCTGCACAGTTCGGTATCTTTTCTGCATACCTGTTGGCAATTAAGTTGGGATTCAATGGCGAGGCTGCGGCTGCTGTTTCCATCATCGGTGGTGCAGACGGCCCGACATCCATTTTCTTGGCAGGTAAGTTGGGACAGAGTGCTTTGATGGGACCGATTGCCGTGGCGGCATACTCCTACATGTCACTGGTACCAATCATTCAGCCTCCGATTATGAAGGCGTTGACCACCAAGAAGGAGCGTGCGATTCATATGGAGAACTTGCGTCCGGTTTCTAAGCTGGAGCGTATCTTGTTCCCTATTATCGTTACCGTTATCGTATGTTTGATGCTGCCAAGTACCGCACCATTGGTTGGTATGTTAATGCTTGGTAACTTGTTCCGTGAGTCCGGCGTTGTTCGCCAGTTGACCGAGACGGCAAGTAACGCATTGATGTACATCGTAGGAATCTTGCTTGGTACTTCCATAGGTGCATCCACCAGTGCTGAAGCATTCCTTAACATCACAACAGCTAAGATCGTTCTTCTTGGTTTGATTGCGTTCATGTTCGGTACTGCTGCAGGTGTACTGTTTGGTAAGCTGCTTTGCCTGATTACCAAGGGCAAGATTAATCCATTGATTGGTTCTGCCGGAGTTTCCGCAGTTCCTATGGCTGCTCGTGTATCTCAGAAGGTTGGAGCAGAAGAAGATCCAACCAACTTCTTGTTGATGCATGCTATGGGACCAAACGTTGCCGGCGTTATCGGTACCGCAGTAGCGGCCGGTGTATTCATGGCAATCTTTGGTGTTTAGTACGGGTTATTTACTTAAATAATGGAGGAAAAATAAATGGCAGATATTAGTCCAAAGCCAGTAAAAATTACTGAGACAGTACTTCGAGATGCACATCAGTCTTTGATTGCAACTCGTATGCCTACTTCCATCATGCTTCCGATTGTGGACAAGATGGATCAGGTAGGATATAACGCAGTAGAGTGCTGGGGTGGTGCAACCTTCGATGCATGCCTGCGTTTCTTAAAAGAAGATCCATGGGAGAGACTTCGTAAGCTCCGTGATGGATTCAAGAATACCAAGTTACAGATGTTATTCCGTGGCCAGAACATCTTGGGATACAGCCAGTATCCGGACGATGTTGTAGAGTACTTCGTACAGAAGTCCATCGCAAACGGTATTGATATCATCCGTATCTTCGACTGCTTGAATGATATTCGCAACCTTCAGACAGCAGTCAATGCCACCAACAAGGAGAAAGGTCATGCGCAGGTTGCATTGTCCTATACCTTGGTTGAGGCATATACCTTAGATTACTGGAAAGACATTGCAAAGAGAATCGAAGACATGG
>JAGDAL010000085.1 GCA_017959525.1 Lachnospiraceae bacterium
GCAAAAAAGGCAGTCTTCGGACATGTGAGCATCGATTCCATTGCCGGCCCAAGCGAGATCTTGGTCTTAGCAGATGAGACCGCAAATCCAAGATTTGTAGCTGCGGATTTATTGTCCCAGGCAGAGCACGATGAATTGGCTTCCGCTATTTTAGTTACCACCAGTCGTGCCTTAGCAGAGGAAGTGGAAAAGGAGATTAACGGATTCCTTCAGGTATTATCCAGAAAAGAGATTATTTCCAAGTCCTTAGAGAACTACGGATACCTTCTGGTTGCAGATACCAAAGAGGATGCCATTGCGGCCACCAACGCCATTGCGTCGGAGCATTTGGAAATTGTTACCGCCAATCCGTTTGAGGATTTAACCAAGATTCGCAATGCAGGCGCTATTTTCCTTGGTTCTTATTCCTCCGAACCGTTAGGAGATTACTTTGCAGGACCAAACCACGTGCTTCCAACCAACGGAACGGCCCGGTTTTTCTCCGCACTGTGCGTGGATGATTTCATTAAGAAATCCAGCATCATTTCCTACTCTAAGGAAGCGTTGGAAAAGGTACATACGGACATCGAAACCTTCGCGACCTGTGAGCAGTTGACGGCTCATGCGAATTCGATTAAAGTTAGATTTGAAGGTAAATAATTGGAAAAGGGGATTGTTATGGCTACGGAAAGAATCGCGGAATTTTCTAGGATTACCAAGGAAACTGACATCAAAGTGAAGTTGAATCTGGATGGAAGCGGTAAGTGTTCCGTTGACACGGGAGTTGGTTTTTTTGACCACATGTTGGACGGCTTTGCCCGGCATGGATTTTTTGATTTGGATTTGACTTGCAAAGGGGATTTGCTGGTGGATTGCCACCATTCCATTGAGGATACCGGAATCTGCCTTGGAACGACGATGAAGAAGGCGCTTGGTACCAAGCAGGGCATTCGTCGTTATGGCTCCTGCATTCTTCCTATGGATGAGACGTTGGTTCTTTGTGCCGTGGATTTATGCAATCGTCCTTATTTGAATTTTGAAGCGACCTTCGATATGGAACGGGTCGGATATTTCGATACGGAGATGGTACGGGAGTTTTTCTATGCCATTTCTTATACCGCAGGGATGAACATTCACATTAAGGTGTTAGACGGGTCCAATACCCATCACATCATTGAAGCCATGTTCAAAGCGTTTGCGAGAGCCTTGGATGAGGCAACCTCCATCGACCCACGAATTTCCGATATTATGTCAACCAAAGGAGCATTATAAGTCATGGAACACAAGAATATAGTAGCAACGATTTATCTGAAAGACGGAATGGCCGTTCCTTCTCCGGATCGACTGGATGAGAAGAGTGACGTATTGGAACTGGCTGAAATGTACAGCGACAGCGGCATCGATAAAATCATCTGCTTTGACTTGTCCAAGGACGACGATGAACATGAGAAGAACATTCTTGCCATTCGCGAGATCAACCGCACCATCGACACCAAGACCTGTGCCGGCGGTAACATTCAGCGTTTGGAAGATGTTAAAAAATACTTGTATGCCGGATGCGTGGAAGTTATCTTAAACGGCTCTAGCGCCAACACGGCACAACTGGTGGTAGAAGCCAGCGAGCGCTTCGGCCAAGAGAAAATCTTAGTTTCCTTGCAAACGGTAGATTTTCTGTTTAAGACCAAGGCGTTCTTATCCAAGCATGTACATGAGCTTTTAATCATGAACAAAAGCCTGGTGAACGGCTTAGAGAACATTACGGATATTCCGTATATCCTGGTGCAGGATGAATATGACTTCGAAGAGATTAAGAAGGTTTTATCCTCCGATACCATTCGCGGTATCTACGGAGAATTCATCAATAACGAAGATACGGATATCATGCAGTTGAAGTCCAATCTGTCCGAATGCGGCATTAAGATGGACAACTTCGAACCACAGTTGAGTTGGTCTGATTTGAAGGTAAACTCCGACGGTTTGGTTCCGGTTATCGTACAGGATTATCGTACCAACGAAGTATTGATGCTTGCCTATATGAATGAGGAAGCGTTTAACAATACCATTCGCATCGGCCGTATGACCTATTACAGCCGCAGCAGAAAAGAGCAGTGGGTGAA
>JAGDAL010000086.1 GCA_017959525.1 Lachnospiraceae bacterium
ACTATTTTTACAAAATATGAATATTTATTCAATTTATTGAAAAAAACTGCCGGAATTCTGCGGGACTTATAGAAAAAATACCCAACCCCACCAAGGGATTGGGTATAAAATGACTATTTACGAACTTTGTTTCTTCCCGGGAATGTATTGTAGATATCAGGTTCCCATCCCGGAGCAATATCCTTGGTAGCTTCCTCGGCTGTAATAATCCGGTCTCCATGATCTATATCCACAAGGTCATAGCGGTCATTGCCCATACCGATTTCCTTCATGTAAGACAATTGTCGTAGTCCATGGCGGGACTCCACGCGCTCAATGAAAGTCTTACCGCCACCGCCCGGCAAACTGTAAATCAGATCAATACAGGCATTATCGACAGCCAAAATATCGTAGGATGCTAAGATGCCCACATCCGGAGTCACCACCGGCTCTGCATCACAGCCTTCGCAGTCGCAGGAAACAGACATATTACGCATCACGTTGATGTAGGAAATATGTCCGGCAAAATAGTCAATGGTGGCCTTGGTAGACTCGGAAATCTTCTCCATCAACTCTTCCGTATTCACGCCCCAATCATCGCCGTCCTTGGCGTGAATCCATGCCTTACCGATACGTCCGTCGGCACAACCGATTCCGATATTCTTATTGGAACCGCCAAAACCACCCATGGTATGGCCCTTGAAATGGGTCAATACCAGCATGGAATCGTAGTTGACCATATGGGAACCATGGCTCATCTCATCGAACCACTTGCCATCCTTTACCGGTAAAAGCGTCGTTCCCTCTTCATCCATAATATCCACCGGACAGAAGGTCCATCCGTTAATCTCCAAGGTTTTCCGATGATCCTCAGTAGTATAACGGCTGCCTTCATAGAAGGTATTGGTCTCTACAATCGTAGCCTCCGGCAACTTCTCATTATATAGTTCCTTCACCCAAGGGCGTGGAATAATATTCGGGCCTTCTGCCTCTCCGGTATGCAGTTTGATTGCTACCTTACCGGTGATACCTTCGGATACCCGTTCATAAATCTTTTTTAATCCTTCCGGAGATAAATCTCTTGTAAAATAAACGACTGACTTCTCGCCGCTTCGCTTGTCATACGGGACATAACGATTCCCATCGCTTCCCGGTATTGCACTCTTTATCGCCATAATCGCCCTCCTTTTTACAAAAAAACCTATCTATATTATACCAAGCGTCCATCCCCCATGTATATCATTTCTATGATTTTGCGATGGAAATCAGATAAATCATGGTGCTGTCAACCGTTAATCCATTGACTGCCGCATCTAAGGTATCAAAATGCTTCGCAATATACTTGCCATGGGAATTCTTCACGTAATTATTGTGCATGAGGAATCCGCCCTTCTCGTCCTTCGTGATGCAAACCGTGTGAATCTGTTGGAACAGATTCCGCTTATGATTGTAGGCCGTTAAAATAAAAGTTTCCCCCTCTTTCTCCATGCGACGAATCACAGCCCGCTCCCCACGGTTCGTGGTACTTACCATGTAGCCTTCCTTTCGAAAATAGGCCTCGATGGCATAAGGAGAAAGTCCGAATCCCCCATGCAGCATAGCGCCATGGCGTTCAAAATAGCGGATATCCTCAGCCAATACCTCTGCGCCAAAGCGCTGTTCCAATGCCACCATGGCATTATAGACTGCAAAGATTTCGCAGCCGGAAAACGCCATATTCCAAAAGCCAAAGCGTACCGACTTCCAATTCCGCTGGTCTTCGATAAAGCCTACCGGAATCCGCGAGAGAATGGCCTGGCGGTTCTTGGCGTAATTCTTATCGGCCCGCAGTTTTGGCACCCGACCAAGAGAAGCTAATAGATTCATGAAAAACAATAAGATGCGATTTCGATTCATTCCCTTTTCCCCTTTGTAAAAAAAGACCGCAAGCAATACGCTTACGGTCTAATATTATGCTTTGATTATTTCTCGTCCTTAGCTGCAGCAGCATCTTCCGGCTTCTCTACAGCGGCAATGGCAGCCTTCTGCATTGGAATACGGCAGTTCTTGTTGCTTCCGAACTCAACGATAACGGTATCTTCCTGAATATCAATGACTACACCGTAGAATCCGCTACTGGTAAGGATGGTATCACCTACAGCCAAAGATGCCATCATAGCATTCTTCTGCTTGGTCTCTTTCTGCTGTGGACGGATCATGAAGAAGTACATGAATGCCACAATGACCACAACCCAGATAATCAAACTCATAGTTTCTGCGCCCATTTTGTTTTCCTCCTGAAATTAAACATCTTCCATTATTTTACACAAGCCCTCTTACAATAGCAAGGAAAACGGCCTGTTTTATAAAGATTTAAGAAATGCTTACGCATCCTTCTCGCGATCGTACTCCTGCATTGCATAGAGCTTGTCCTTCTTGTAATTCTTGAAGTTACCGGCATCCAATGCATCACGGATTTCTTCCATCAAGTGATTGTAGAAATACAGGTTATGCAGCACGCACAGACGCATGCCAAGCATCTCTTTTGCCTTCAATAAGTGGCGAATATAGGCACGGGAATACATCTTACAAGCCGGACAACCACAGCCCTCCTCGATTGGACGCATATCACGCTCATACTTCTGGTTGAACAAATTAATCTTGCCCTTGCCGGTATACACGTGACCATGACGGCCGTTACGGCTTGGATATACACAGTCGAAGAAATCCACACCACGGTCTACCGCCTCTAAGATATTGGCCGGTGTACCAACGCCCATCAGGTAGGTAGGCTTGTCCTGCGGCAGATATGGAGACGTCTCCTCAATGACGTGATACATCTCTTCATGAGTCTCACCAACGGCCAAACCACCAATGGCATAGCCGTCCAAATCCATCTCGCGAATGCGCTTCGCATGATCGATTCGGATATCATCAAATACCGCACCCTGGTTAATACCAAAGAGCATCTGATGCGGATTCACCGTATCCTCCAAGGAATTCAGGCGGTCCATCTCCTTCTTGCATCGCTCCAACCAGCGGGTGGTACGAGCTACGGAATCCTCTACATACTTGCGCTCCGCACGGGCAGATGGGCACTCATCGAATGCCATGGCAATGGTAGATCCAAGGTTCGACTGAATCTGCATACTCTCTTCCGGTCCCATAAAAATCTTGCGACCGTCTACATGACTCTGGAATGTTACACCTTCCTCCTTAATCTTACGAAGGCCGGCCAGAGAAAATACCTGGAATCCGCCGGAATCGGTAAGAATCGGCTTATTCCAATTCATGAACTTATGCAGTCCGCCCAAATCGTGAATCAGACGATCACCCGGACGCACATGTAGATGGTAGGTATTGGATAACTCCACCTGGGTTCCGATCTCATAGAGGTCGGAGGTTGCCACTGCACCCTTGATTGCGGCACAGGTACCTACATTCATGAACAATGGGGTCTCCACAGTACCGTGTACGGTTGTGAGACGACCACGCTTTGCCATACCTTCTGTTTTGATTAATTCGTACATTCCATTACTCCTGTTTATTATAAAAATCTTGTAGCCATTCCAATCGGGACGACTGGTTGGCATATAAGGCATTTACCAATGTGATGGCTGCCATACACTCTACGACAACCACAGCACGTGGAACGATAATTGGATCATGTCGTCCGTGAATCTCAATCTCCACGTTCTCTCCCTCTTCATTCACGGTCTGCTGGGTCTGTGAAATGGATGGGGTTGGCTTAACTGCCACGCGAAATACCAAATCGCTTCCATCGCTCATGCCACCAAGGACACCGCCGGAATGATTGGTTGCTTTTGCAACGGACTCGCCGTCGCTAACAAATGCATCGTTATTGGTGGAGCCGTTCTTCCTGGTTGCTTCGAATCCGTCACCAATTTCAAAGCCCTTCACCGCTCCGATGGATAACATAGCCTTGGCCAGCTCTGCATCCAGCTTATCAAATACCGGCTCGCCTAAGCCTACCGGCAATCCCTGCACCACGCATTCAATGACACCGCCGGCGGAATCCTGCTTCTTGATGCAATCTTCCAAATACGCTTCTGCCGCCTTGGCTGCATCCGCATCCGGCATACACAGGCTATTGGTATCCATGGCATCTACATCCACCTTACTGATGGAAATTTCACCAATGGACTTGGTGTAGGTAAAAATCTGAATACCCAAAGTCTCTAAAATCTTGCAGGCGATAGCTCCGGCTGCTACACGACCGATGGTCTCTCTTCCGGAGGAACGTCCGCCACCCCGATAATCCCGAATGCCGTACTTCTCCATGAAGGTATAATCCGCATGTCCCGGACGATATACGTGAGCGATGTCGGAATAATCCTTCGAGTGCTGGTCCTGATTGCGTACCATGACCGAAATCGGTGTTCCGGTGGTTACGCCTTCGAAGATACCGGAGAGAATTTCTACCTGATCTCCTTCTCCTCGAGCGGTGGTAAACCGGGACTGTCCCGGCTTCCTTCGATCCAAGTAGATTTGAATATCTTCCTCGGATAATTCCAGCCCTGCCGGACATCCGTCAATCACTGCGCCAAGTGCCTTGCCATGGGACTCTCCCCAGGTGGTCACACGAAACTGATTCCCTATTGTTGATCCTGCCATAATCTTTCCTTCTCTTTTCCTTTTCCCTGAACAAGTTCCAATAAAAATCCCCGCCAGATGTCGCTGGCGGGGAAACAATCAAATCTGGTTATGCCAACTTGTGAATACGAATGCAATTTGGCTTGTTAATCTCGGTTGGACGAGAGTTCATCAGCGCATATTTTTCCTTGTGGAAAATCTTAAATGCTCGCATCTCATTGGAGTCGTGATTGAGTACCACGTAGTACTCGTTACCCGGAAGCACCGAAATGGACTTCGGGAAGTATCCGCTACTCGGGGTCTCACTCTGATAGGTCAACTTACCGGTCTTCGCATCTCTGGTAA
>JAGDAL010000087.1 GCA_017959525.1 Lachnospiraceae bacterium
CCGTCTTTGCTTTCGGCGGTGACCTTACCATGATGAGCTTGTACGATGGCTTTTACTACAGAGAGTCCGATGCCGTGGCCACCGGTTTTGGTGCTACGGGATTCATCGGCGCGATAGAAGCGTTCGAAGAATTCGTCGTGGTTGCCTACAGCAATTTCTTCTACTGTATTCCGGAAGGTTAGCTTGAGGCGGTGTTTTCCCTTCTGCTGTTGCTCCAGCTTTACCAGGATATCTCCTTGCTCGTTGCTATATTTCATAGCGTTATCCATTAGCAATGTAATCATTTGTAAGATATTTGTTTCATCACCATACAATCGAACATTGGGGGCGATTACCCGCTCCAACGTTTTTCCGGCAGAGATTACGACCGCTTCATAGGAATCTATGGTTTCATCCAACAATCCGGACAAATCAAACTCTCGCATCTCCAGCTTCGTAGATTCTTCATCCATGCGGGACAAGAAGACCAGCTTCTCTGTTAAGGAGGTCAGTCGCTTGATCTGGTTGCGTATGCTCTTGGTCCACTCGCTCTCTCCTGCTTCCATCTCGATTACTTCCGTATTGGCATCGATGATGGCCAGCGGGGTCTTGATCTCATGGCTGGCATCGGTGATAAAGCGCTTTTGCTTCTCATAACTCTCTGCCACCGGGCGCAGTACAATCTTGGAAAAGATCAATACCAGCACCAAGTAGGAAAGCGCACCGATGGCGCTAACAATTAAGCTTGCACGGAAAAAGGATGTGAAGGTTGCAAGTTCCCGATTGCAATCCAAAAACACATAGTAATTAGTTCCATCCGACTTGGTGGCCTTGGCATAGCGAAAGCCCTGGTAATAGCCTGACGTCTTGCTTTTTGACAGGACTTCTGTTGCCATTGCTGTTGCGGTCTCTTCCGTTACCGACGCAATACTATCCAGATGAATGGTTGAGACCGCACCCGACGCATCCAAATCTACAGAAAAATAGCGGGCATCGAAGGGCGTCTCCTTCATAATATTATTATTAAACAACCCTCGATTCTGAGGCATCTGAGGCTGCGTGCCTTCTTCCGGTGGTTGCATCCCCATTCGTTGCTGCTTCAAATTCTCGAAGCTACCTTCATTCTCTATCAACATCTCCATGCGCTGTCTGGTAGACTTATCCACATTCAGATAGTTGGCCATGTCGATGATTCCGATAATCAGAGCCAACACAATAAGAATGGCAAGCATGGATGCCGCGATGAATTTTTTCCTTAATTCTCGAATCATTCCGTTGCCTCCACACAATATCCCACACCACGGGCTGCTTTGATGGCTACTTTCGCATCCAGGGATGCCAGCTTTTTCCTTAGATAAGAGACGTAAACCCAAACCACGTTCTGCTCCGTCTCCGTATCATATCCCCAAATCTTGTCCATGAACTGGTCCGTGGATATAATCTGTCCCGGATTGGTTAGTAGCATTTCCAACATTTGGAATTCCTTATTGGCCAGTCGAAGGCTACCCTTCTCGGTGGATAGTTCATAGGTGCTGCGGTTCAGTGAGAGATTCTGAAACTGCAACACGGCATCCATCACTTCGCCCTGGCGTCTGGTAATGGCTCGCACTCTAGCCAACAGCTCCTTCATTGCAAATGGCTTCGTCAGATAATCATCCGCTCCGGCGTCCAGTCCGGTGACGCGATCATCGATTTCGGACTTGGCCGTAAGGAGCAACACCGGAATATCATTCCCTTGTGAACGTATCTTTTTTAACACGGTGGTGCCATCCATCTTGGGCATCATAATATCCAGGATGGCTGCATCGTATAAGCCACTCTCCAGATAATCTAGCGCCTCGGCGCCGTCATATACCGCATCCACTGAGTAGTTGTTATGTTTTAGAATTGCCACCAATGCGTTGGACATTTCCAACTCGTCTTCCGCTAACAATAGTCTCATAGCAAGCATCTCCTTTTCTTAGTTTCACTTTGCCACAATTCCCACCAATTGGCAATTTACAAATTTAAAGTGAATTTAAAGTTGGCTTTAAGGTTCGTTTAAGTATCGGTTGCTAAGATACAACCATCAACAAGAACACAAGGAACTCGAAAGGATGGTACAACATGAACACTTTATTCCAAGGATTATTTGATACAGCAACGACGACGGTGATTTCCGTTTCTTCGTTTGTAACCTGCGTGGCAGTAGCGCTTCTGATTGGCGCGTTTCTCACCTGGGTATACGCTTACAAGAGCAAATACACGAAGAGCTTCCTTCTTACCCTATTTATCTTACCGGCCATTGTCTGTGTGGTCATCATGATGGTGAACGGTAACATCGGCGCCGGAGTTGCAGTGGCAGGAGCCTTCTCCCTGATTCGATTCCGATCTGTACCCGGAACCGCCAGAGACATTGCAACCATTTTCTTAGCAATGGGCGCAGGTCTCCTCTGTGGCATGGGATATCTGGGATACGCAGCACTCTTTGCCGTAATTATCGGTGTGGTTATGATTTGTTTTTCCGCATTCCGCGTTGGCAGCCGCAGCACGGAAGATACCAAGGTGCTTCGCATCACCATTCCGGAAGATTTGAACTACAGCGAAGTCTTCGACGAACCGCTGGAGAAGTATACTTCCCGCTACGAGATGACTTCTGTAAAAACCACCAACATGGGCAGCATGTTCAAACTTACTTACGATATCAACTTAATTGATCCGAAGAAGGAAAAGGATTTGATTGACGAACTTCGCGTTCGAAACGGTAACCTGGAAATCAGCATTATGAGACAGGAGTGTGGTATCAATGAGTTATAAGAAGTTTTTATCATTTGTTGCAATTACAACATTAGCAAGTTCTATTATTTTGACCGGATGTGGCTCCTCCTCTGCCACATCCGCTACCTCCTCTACCGTAACAACAACAGAAGCTACTTCTAGCGATGATAGTACTGAGGCATCGGAGTATTTTACGGAGCGGGATGTTGACTATAGTTATGATGAGAGCAGCGCTACGAAGGTAGCCTTAAGTGATGGTGAGACCTATACCATCTCCGAAGAAGGAGTCTATATCTTTTCCGGTAGTGTTACCGGCGCACAGATTGTGGTAGATGCCAACGAGACCGATAAGGTCCAGATTGTATTGGATGGTCTTACCATGACCAACGAAAGCACCGCATGTATCTACGGATTGAACGCAGACAAGATTTTTATCACAACTGCAGATGGCTCTACCAACAGCCTCTCTGTCACTGGTGAATATGTTGCTATCGATGATAACAATGTGGATGGCGTGATTTTTTCTAAGACAGACGTGACCTTAAACGGTGGCGGAACTCTGAATATCGAAGGCTCATCCGGACATGGCATTGTATCCAAGGATGACTTGAAGGTGACTTGTGGTAATTACAACATTTCTGTTGCCAAGAAGGGACTCGAAGGTAAGGAAAGCGTTCGCATCGGCGGCGGTTCCATCAACATCACGGAGTGTTACGAAGGCATTGAATCCCAGGAGATTATTCTGGTAGATGGCGAGATCAATATTACTGCCAGTGATGATGGTATCAATGCAGTCAGTGCCGATGATTCTTCCGATAACGACGGCATGGCAGCCGATGGGGTGAGCTCCATTACCATCTTAGGCGGCACCCTCTATATCAACGCTTCCGGCGATGGTAT
The DNA here is from genome assembly GCA_017959525.1 of Lachnospiraceae bacterium. Classification (GTDB taxonomy): domain Bacteria; phylum Bacillota; class Clostridia; order Lachnospirales; family Lachnospiraceae; genus XBD2001. Next base: position 3,637 of record JAGDAL010000087.1, read on the forward strand.
TGATTCCAATA
>JAGDAL010000088.1 GCA_017959525.1 Lachnospiraceae bacterium
GCTACGGAAGAGACTACAGAAGAGGTTACAGAAGATAATGACGAAGCGGTTGCTGAAGAAGAGCAAGTGGATACCAAGGAATCTACAGTAGAGACCACTGTTTCCGATGACGGGAAAACCGTTACAACCGTGGAGAAGATTCCGGGACCAACAGAAGACGCGGTAGAGACCGTTCCATTTACCATTGTGGGTGGTGAAGGCTCTAATACCGTTGGCAATAAGTTACAGCAGGCAGGCCTGGTAGACAACGGCTCCCGTTTTAATCGCTATTTGGAAGACAACAATTATGATAACGTCATTCAGCCGGGAACCTATTCTATCCCGAAGGGCAGCACCTATGAGGAAGTTGCCCAGATTATTACCACACGTCAGTAAGGAGCTTTTTTACGTTGAATACTATTATTATTCCGGCCTATAAGCCGTCGGAGAAGATTCTTCCTTTTGTTGCTTCTCTTACCGAGCATTTTCACAGTATCTTAGTGGTAAATGATGGTAGCGGCAGCGAATTTGATTCGATTTTCTCTGAGCTTCGCCAAATACCGGAAGTGACGATTTTAGAACATGAAATCAATCAAGGAAAAGGGCAGGCCTTAAAGACCGCCTTTTCTTATTGCTTAGAGCAGAACAATATGGATGGTGTCATTACTGTGGATGCGGACGGACAGCATCTGTTGGTGGACATTCTGAAGATGGATGCGGCCATGCAACAACATCCGAAGGATTTGGTTATGGGATGTCGTCAGTTTAACGATTCCTCCATTCCGGCCAGAAGCCGCTTCGGTAACAACATTTCCCGCGTGGTTTACCGTGTGCTTTGCGGCATCAATGTGTCCGATACACAGACCGGATTACGAGGACTGCCGATTTCCTTTTTGCCGGCATGCTTGGAGGCAGAGGGCAGTCGCTATGAATATGAGACCAATATGCTCATTGCTGCGGTGAAGGGCCATGTGAAGTTCTATGAGGTAGAGATCACTACGGTGTATGAGGATAACAATTCCTCTTCCCATTTTCATCCGGTGTTGGATTCCATTCGTATCTACAGCCGTTTGATTAAGTATTCCTTGGTTTCTTTATTGTCCGTGTTGGTGGAGTTTGTGATTTTTACCATCTTGGTACACGGACCCCTTAGTATCCTGATTGCTACCTATGTAGCCCGCGGATGCTCTTGCTTATTTAACTTTACCTTGAATCGCAAGGTGGTCTTTCAGAAGGAAGGACACTTGGGTGTACAGTTCGTAAAATACCTGGCATTGGTGGTCTTATCCGGCACACTTTCCGGACTTTGCGTGACTTTCTTGGATCACTTTATTTCCGGTGTGGTTGTGCTCCTTAAGATGATCGTGGATACCGGACTTTATTTTATGAATTATTACATTCAGAAAAAGTGGGTGTTTGCGTCAAAAGAACCAAAGGATGAAGTATGATGAATCTGAATGTGTTTGTGGCAGTATGTATCCTTTGTTATGCTGCCGGATTACTGTGTTTATCCTATCGTAAAGCTATGACTCCGCTTCGTTTTTACCTGGTAAGCGGAGTCTTTTTGGGTGTGGCTTATTTGGCTGTATTGTTGCCTTGGACCATTCCGGACGGCGGCAATCATTTCTGGAGCGCGTACCAGCGTGTATCTGCGGTTTTAGATGGTGGAGACGGTCATTTGGCCAGAGTATGCGATATGGCCGGATGGGAGATGACCTGGTGTGAGAATCCGTCTCAGGATGCCTATGCCAGATTTTGGCAGGCCAAAGAGCTGCCGGTGGATGAGAC
>JAGDAL010000089.1 GCA_017959525.1 Lachnospiraceae bacterium
AAGGCCGGCGTAGAAGCGCTCGTTACCTTCATGGAAGACTTCGAACGCAAGAATTTGAAGTAATTTACGCTCCTTGCAATGCGAACCCGTACGACATTTCCTCGAGACCCACTTCCGTTTCGTTCGCGACGCTGCCCTACATAGATTCGCAGTGCGCGACTGCTTCTGCTCATCAAGTAGAGGCGTCGACTCAAGAGTCTCTCGGAAACGTGTACGTGTTCTTTTGCCGGAGCTTAGGTTTACGAATACTAAGTAGCCAGTCAAGCCCTGTGTGTTTCTGTAGCGAGTCTGTGAAGGCGTCAGTACTAGAAGGCTGCGAAGCAGGCTTTGTAGTATCTGCTACGCCTGAACCGATAGCGAGAGCGACCTCGCGGGAAACATACAGGGTTTGGCAGGATGCGTATATAGGAGAGGAAAAGAAAATGTTTACTTACAACTGTTTGAATCCGATTAGTAATGTCGGACTGGATCTGTTTAATACGAATTATAAGGCGACAGATGACGCCAATGATGCGGACGCTATCTTAGTAAGAAGTGCGAAGATGCACGACATGGAGCTGTCGGACAAGCTGCTGGCGGTTGCTAGAGCTGGCGCGGGCGTCAACAATATTCCACTGGATAAGTGCGCCGAGAAGGGTGTTGTTGTTTTTAACACACCGGGTGCTAATGCGAATGGTGTAAAAGAGATGGTGTTCGCCGGCATGTTATTGGCAAGCCGTGATGTTATCGGTGGTAACATCTGGTGTGATGAGAACAAGGATGATCCGGAGATTGCCAAGTCAATGGAGAAGGCGAAGAAGAACTTCGCCGGAACGGAGATTGCAGGCAAGAAGTTAGGTATCATCGGTCTTGGTGCCATCGGTGTTTTGGTTGCGAATGCAGCAGTACACATGGGCATGGAAGTCTATGGATACGATCCATACATCTCTGTTAATGCAGCATGGAGCTTATCCAGAAGCGTGAAGCATGTGACCAGCGTAGATGATATCTACACCAATTGCGATTTTATCACTGTGCATGTTCCGCTTTTGGATTCTACCAAGGAGATGATCAACCGCGATGCCATCGAAAAGATGAAGAAGGGTGTCATCATTTTGAATTATGCTAGAGATCTGTTGGTTGATGAGAAGGCTGTGGTAGATGCCATCGCATCCGGTAAGGTTCGCAAGTACGTTACTGACTTCCCGAACCCGACCACCGCAGGAGCTGAGGGCGTTATCGCAACCCCACATCTTGGGGCTTCCACCGAAGAGGCAGAAGACAACTGTGCACGCATGGCTGTTGAGGAGTTACGGGACTTCTTAGAGAACGGTAACATCAAGCATTCCGTGAATTATCCGGATTGCGACATGGGTGTTTGCCAGACCGCCAGCCGTGTTGGTGTATTACACCAGAACTTGAAGGGTACCATCGCACGATTCACCACCATCACCGGTGATGCGAACATTAACGTATCCGACATGACCAATAAATCCCGTGGCGAATATGCATATACGTTGATGGACTTGGATTCCGAAGTGCCGGAAGAAGTCGTAGCACAGCTTGCTGCATGCGAAGGCGTGTATCGCGTACGTGTAATTAAGTAAGACTTGTAAGTGAGGGAAAACAATGGCTGATATTAAACCATTTTTAGGAATTAGACCGGCAAGGGAGAGTGCGCGAGACATCGCGGCTCTCCCTTATGATGTTTATAACAGACAGGAAGCAAAGGAAATCGTAGCGAAGAATCCGAAGTCTTTTTTACGGATTGACCGTGCGGAGACCAACTTCCCGGATAGCGTGGATACCTATGCCGAGGAAGTCTATCAGAAGGCGCATGATCTACTCTGGGAGATGATCGCAAATGGAGAGTTCATTCAGGATGAGAGCCCATGCTACTACATCTATGAGTTAACTATGGACGGCCGAGTGCAGACCGGTATCGTAGGTGCTGCTGCAGTGGATGATTACGAGAGTGGCGTGATTAAGCGCCATGAGAATACCCGTGCAGACAAAGAGGCTGACCGTATTCACCATGTGGATACCTGCGATGCACAGACAGGACCGATTTTCTTAGCGTATCGTGATAATACCACCATTGATGCTGTGGTAGAGCGTGTGAAGAACAGCGAAGCAGAGTATGATTTTACCTCTGATGACGGCATTCGCCATCGTGTGTGGGTGATCCGGGATGCAGCGGATATTGCAACCATTCAGGAGACCTTTGCAGGCATTGGGGAAATCTATATTGCAGACGGACATCATCGTGCAGCGTCTGCCGTACGTGTGTCCCAGCGCCGCCGTGTCGAGGGAGATGGCAAAGTACATGAATACGATCACTTTTTATCCGTATTGTTCCCGGATAATCAGTTGAAAATCTTAGATTACAACCGTGTCGTTCGGGATTTGAACGGCTATGCGCCGGAGGAATTGATGGCGGAGTTGGAGGAAGTGGCTGACCTTGTGATGAGTTCACCGGATGCCATTCATCCGCAGGAGAAGGGCCAGTTCTCCATGTATTTGGACGAGACCTGGTATCTCTATTCCATTAAGCCGGAGCTGCGCAGTGATGATCCGGTGGATGGCTTGGATGTGGCACTGCTGCAGAACCTGGTGTTGGAGCCGCTCCTTGGAATCGAAGACCCGAAGACGGATGCCCGCATTGATTTCGTTGGCGGAATTCGTGGTTTAGAGGAGTTGGAGCGCAGATGCCATGCGGACATGCAGGTGGCTTTTGCTATGTATCCAACCCAGATTAGCGAGTTGTTTGCGGTTGCAGATGCCAACCGTTTGATGCCGCCGAAGTCCACTTGGTTTGAGCCGAAGCTTCGTAGCGGATTATTTATTCATTCTTTGAAAGATTAGGGGATGAGGACTCATGCAGATGAGTACACATGCCGCGGTTGGTGCGTGTGTGGGCCTGGCGCTTACCGTGAACCAACCGGCGGAATACGCCTTGATTGGCGGAACATTCGCCATGATTGGTGGAATCATCAGTGATATTGATGTGGGAGAAACCGGCAAGAAGACTACGCCGATTATTATCGGCGGCTTGTCGCTGGGACCCTTTGCAATTCTTTTCATCGTTGGGGTAGGAGTATTCCCGGGAATTATTGAATTATGGAGATTAAGTAGCGGGCTGCTTCGAACGATAGCAGGCGGTACGATTTTTTGTGCTACCTGTTTGTGGGGGATGAGAAAGCCCCATCGGTCCTTTTTGCATTCGTTCCTTGGAATGGCAATCCTCGGTGGTGCAGTGTATCTGGTGCTTCCGGTTGCGGCAGGGTATTTCCTGGCTGGAATGGTATCTCATGTGATCTTGGATTTGCTGAACTACCGTCCGGTGCAGCTATTTTACCCGCTGGAGAAGGGTGTTAGCCTGCGACTGTGCTACTCCAAGAGCCGGGTCAGCAACGTCATTCTTTTGGGAAGTGTTGTTGGCATCGTCGCACTGCTTTTCGTAAGATGACTCAGGGGGACGGAGTTTGTAGAGCGATTAAATTTCAGTTTTACGGAGTTATCAGTATGAATAAAGAATGGTCTGAACTGAACAAAACAATGCAGCAACAACTCAAAAAGAAGGATTCATATGAAGATGGAATTTCTACTCTTGGTTTGCTACGTGAATATCTTTTTGAGACTATACAGTCATTTAAAGATGAACTGGAAAGAGAAGATTTTGATGCCATACCGTTTATAAACGCTGATGGTTATCACAGTAAAAATATTGCTTACTCACTCTGGCATGTATTTAGGATAGAGGATATTGTCGCACATTCGGTTATATGCGGCGATGATGAAGTGTTTTTCGCTAAGGGTTATCAGAAGAAAATGAAATCTCCGATAATCACGACCGGTAATGAACTTGTCAGGGAACAGATATCAGATTTTACACGCGAATTAGATATTGATGCTTTATATTCATATATTGAAGATGTGAAAAAGAGTACGGAAAAGATTGTTAAAGAATTGCCTTATGACAGCATGAAACTGAAGATATCTGATGAGCGCAGAAAGCATTTGGAATCTCTTAATGTCGTAAGCAGTGCTGAGAGTGCGATATGGCTTATTGATTACTGGTGTGGAAAGGATATCCGCGGATTGATCCAAATGCCTTTCTCTAGACACTGGATCATGCATATCGAGGCGTGCCTTCGTATCAGAAAGAAGTTAATTGG
>JAGDAL010000090.1 GCA_017959525.1 Lachnospiraceae bacterium
CGCGCTGTCGAAGTCGAAAGCCTCTGCAAACTCCCGCATTGCCCCCACGGCATCCGCAAGTTCTTCCTTCGAGATTTCCTGTCGAAGATCCGCACCACCCTGCTGATGAGATACCAGCGGTCCCAGGCGGTCGATATAAGAACGATATAATTTTAACAGTTCCGGGGTGCTTTCATCAATGGCAACCACGCTATTTTCATCTCCGTCCGCAGCGAAGTTCCCTGCCGTTTCCATCTGTTCTGCCAGGTTCGACAGCTTCAGGGCACCAATCAGGCGGGCAGAACTCTTCAAGGCATGCACCAGCACCGTGTAATCTTTGTAATTCCGTTCCTTCCAAAATCCCTCAATGGAAGCAATTTTCGACGGTGCTACGGTAATAAACTCCGTCATTACCTCCATCAGGATATCTTCACTGCCACAGTTTCGAATGGCCGCATCATAATCAATGGACGTAATGCCCGCCAGCGGTGATAAATGGGTAGATTCGGTTACCGGCTCCTCTGCCTTCGATTCCTCGGCCGTATCATACTCCAACAACTCCTTCGGCAGATACTGCTCTAACATGGCCTCCAGCTTCGCGCCTTCCACCGGCTTGGACATAAAATCCGTAAAGCCCGCCTCCAGATACTTCTCTCTTACACCGGAGATTGCATTGGCTGTCAGGGCAATCACCGGTACGCCCTCATTGAGATGCTCCGACATCTCCCGCATCTTCTCAAGGGTTTCAATGCCGTCCATCTGTGGCATGCGATGATCTAAGAAAATCAAATCGTACTTGATATTTTTAATCAGCCGCAGCATCTCGAATCCGCTGTCTGCCGAATCAATGTGAATCTGCGTCTGCTTCAGAAGCCCCTTCATCACCGTAATGTTCATCGGCGTATCATCCACTACCAGGATTCGGGCGTTCGGCGCATGGAATCGCTCGTGGTATACCACGTTTTGCGTCTTAGCCCGCTCGAACATCTCTGTCAGGCTTCCAATCGCCTTCCACTCCACCACCTGCTGACGCAATCGGAAGGAAAAATCCGAGCCTTCTCCATACACACTATTCACATCCAAGTGGCTATCCATCAGTGCAAGCAGGTTATTCACAATGCTCATACCAAGTCCGGTACCTTCGATGTTCCGGTTCCGTTCTTCTTCGATCCTTTCAAAGCGTTGGAACAACTTGGAGAGGTCCTCCTCCTTGATTCCGATACCGGTATCCTTCACGTGCACCAGCAAATCCACCGCATCCTCTGACACCTTCTCGAAATCCACGGACATCGTCACCTTGCCCTCATTGGTGTACTTCACCGCATTGGTCAGAATATTTAAGATGACCTGCTTGATGCGAATCTCATCGCCGTATAGCATACAAGGAACTTCTTCCTTCACATCCACAACGAACTCCAGGTCTTTATCCGATGCCTTGGCGGAAATCATATTCACCAAATCGTTGATGGTAGAGGACAGGTCATACTGCACCGGGATAATATCCATCTTCCCGGCTTCCAGCTTAGAAGAATCCAGGATATCATTCACCAGTCCAAGCAATGACCTTCCGGCCGTTTGAATATCTGTTGCATATCCAACAATCTCCGGTTCCTTACTTTCCCGAAGAATCATCTCATCCATTCCAAGAACCGCATTGATTGGTGTCCGAGGTTCATGGGAAACATTAGATAAAAAGGCTGACTTGGTCTCGCTGGCCTTCTGGGCCACCCGCAAGTCTTCCTGCAATTCCTGCTCCCGCTTCACCTGGTCCACATAATTTAAGACCCCTACCGCCATCTGGTCCACCGATTCGTAGAGGGTTCCAATCTCATCCTTGGTGTGAAAACGGACGTCTTGCAAGTTCTCCAGCAACTGCGCTTTTTCATCCGGATCCGCCGCCGTAAATTCCTGTAGCTTCTCGGACAATTCCGACACCGGCACTGCAATGTAATACTGTGCATAATAGTTGGCCAGCACCATAAACGGCACTGCTACACTAAGAATCAACAGAATCAACTTGGCATCGAAGGCAATACCCTTGTTGTTTAATAGGAATCGGACCTCATCCAAATCACTGTGAATCTGTTGATTCGCTTCTTGCGACAGCAAACTGTCAGACTCGGTAGCCTCTTCCGATTGCACCCCATTGTCCTGCATAAAATCATGGAAGATATTCGGGGGGGCTTCGCTGGAGACGTTATCGTTAATCTCCGGAATTAACTGGTTGGCAAAAACCGCAGCAAATACACTAAGCAGTAATCCTTCCGCGAAAATAATGGCAATCACCCGCTTGGAAATCACCGACTGTCGGCGGGTTTGGGTGACATCGGCACGGTACACTTCTTCCAAGGGAAACGGCCAACGATAACGTTCCGGTAAGACACGGAACACCAAATATACGACTCCTACCGCAAGGAAAACCTCCGGCATCACCGCAACCAATCCATGGAACAAAAACCAACCGTTCAGCGATTGATAGCCTTGGCCCGCAAGTACCAGCAGGATAAATTGCCATAATGGTCCACATACGAAGATCAAGTTCAAATACACAAGACTAATCTTGATAAAACGCTTCGCATATCCACGATACACAAACAGGTACGCTAAAATATCACTGATCAGAATAATCGACATGGCATATGCAAAATCGCCGTTCTGGAAATACGCCCACAGAAACAGCACCACATAACTTAGCATTGCAGGAGCCATCCCAAACAGTCCACTCAGTAACAATGACGGGAGCAGACTAAAATCCAAACGAGCTCCCGCAGTCGCCTCCATGTAATTTCCCTGAATCAATAACAACTGTGTCAACGTAGCTAAGACCATAGCAGCCAACGTGATGAGTTGTCGCCACCAATATCTTTTACCCATTTACCAGCCTCCTGTGCATTAAGTCTGTGTGGATAATGTGGATAACTCTGTTGAAAAAAATTCCAACATATCGTTTTCCTTGAATTATCAACCTTTTTGCTGTGGATAAGTGTGGATAACTTTTCCAATTGCACTTTGTTCAATTGTGTCAAATATAGTTGTGATACCCTTGTTGATTTCTATTTCAACAAGCTAGATAAGCCCCATTTTACGGCATCCGTAGTGAATTCCGTCCTCATGAAGGCTCTTGGTCACATAATCGGCCATCGCCTTCAAATCATCGGTTCCATTGCCCATAACAATGGCATGACCCGCAGATTCCATCATTTCCGTATCGTTGACACTATCGCCAAAGGCATAGGTATCTGAGATATCCACACCCAATAATTCACAAACACGTTCAATTCCCGTTCCCTTGTGGAAGCCGGAAGGAACCATCTCACACACGGTGGAACTATGGATCATAAAGTCATAGTCATTACCAAGCTCTCGCCGGCAGCGCTCCATATCCGCATCATCCGTTGCACAGGATAACTTGGAGATATCCCAGTCGCCCCAGTAATCCGCAATGACCGGCTCCATTCAGCGGAGCATTCAACGCAAGTCGAGTATCCCCTTCTCCAGCTCGCGCTTGA
>JAGDAL010000091.1 GCA_017959525.1 Lachnospiraceae bacterium
AGAGTTGGATTATAACGATATGAAGGGTGCGGCTGAGTTCCGCGGAGGGAAGTTACTCTCCGAGACCATGACTACCGGTGATTGGAGAACCAAGCTGCAGTTTTCCTGTGCTTTTGGACATAAGTTCGAAGCTAGTCCACGCCTGATATTAGAGGGTGGTCATTGGTGCCCGGAGTGCGAGAGAGCCAGCTGGAATTACGGAGAGCGTGCGAAGCGTGATCCATTTTTTGCACAAGTATGGAATCCGTTACATGATGCAGATGAAACAAGGGAATATCCGAAGGTGGTTTCGGAACTAGACGTATAGAGAAAATAACAAACAAATTGCAGGGGGAACCATGGGCCTCTTCAAAGTTGACAACAAACACGGCATCCCTAAGGTTGGCCTGATGTTGGAAGAAAAGTAATATTACAAAAATACAAATTATAGTACATATCTGCAATGAATAGAAACCTTATCCAATTACAATGTAGTCACAGTAAACGGATAAGGTTTTTTGTTATCCAAAGGGAGGAAATAACAATGCGATTACCAAACAGTATGGTAAAATCACAAGAGGTTACAACCAAGGAGAAATGGCTGGGATACTTATTGGGCCCGGCAGGTGCACTATTTTTGAATGCGGTGCTGGCAACTTATTTGAATGTTTACTACACCGATGTGTTGGGCTTAACCGGCGTGTGGGGTGGAACTTTTTTAATCATTTTCCCAATCACATCGAAGATTGTGGATGCCTTCACCAATGTGGCAATGGGAATTCTAATTGATCGAACCAAGACGAATCAGGGCAAGGCAAGACCTTGGTTGTTGCTTTCAGCACCACTATTAACTATTTCGGCGCTGCTGCTATTTTGGGTGCCGCAGTCCAATGTTACGGTTCAGGTGATTTGGGTCATGGTTTCTTATAACCTATTCTATTCCTTTGCCTACACCATCTATAACATGAGCCATGGATTGATGGTTCCGCTGTCTACCAGAGACGTTAAGCAGCGCGGTGAACTATCTGTATTCAACCAGATTTCTACCATTATGGTATCCGGAATTATCTGCGCATTGGTATTCCCAATGGTGGTAAGTCCATGGTGGGGCGTTGATAAATCTCGTTGGCTGCTCCTAATGTCCGTGCTTTCCATTATTGCTTTACCTACCACGTTGATCGAATACTTCTTTACCAAGGAGCGCATCACAGAGGAAGCACATGCCACAGAAACACCGCATGTATCTGTGAAAAAGGAACTAAAAGCGATTTTTACAGATCGCTATATGATTACGATTCTGGCCTACTTCTTCGTGTACACCTTCGGACTTAGCATTAAGAATTTGTCCGGAATCTATTACTGCAATTACGTACTGGGAACCTACAACGATGGTAAGACTATGACCATCTTGTCTGTCATTGGTGGATTACCAATGGGTATCGGAATCTTTGCAGTGTGGCCGCTGGCGAAGAAGTTTGGTAAGCGTAATGTCACCATGGTCGGCATGATTATTATGGCCATCGGAAGTGCGATTTGCTTCCTTTCACCGCGAAATATGGTGATGGTATTGATTGGTCAGTTTATTAAGAATATGGGATCTCTTCCAAGTGCTTATGTATTTATGGCATTGTTTGCAGACGTATTAGATCACATGGAGTGGAAGACACACTTCCGCTGTGATGGATTGGCAATGTCCATCTATAACATTATTGCTGTAGCTATGGTTGGAATTTGTACCGGCGTATTCAATGGATTACTGGCACATGCAGGCTATGTAAAGCCATATTACGATGCAGCAGGTACTCTCATTGCAACGCAATCCGATAGCGTTCAGGCGGTGATTATTTTCTGCTTCTTAGGATTGGAAGTAATTACCTGTATCATCGCAGCGTTGTTGCTTTCTTCTCTGGATGTGGAAAAGAACATTGAAGAGAAACAAAGAGCTATCAAGGAATTGAAGGAATTAGAAGTGAAGGAAGGTTGTATGTAATGTTAAGAATCACAGATATTCAAGTGGGGCATACCACAAATAATTGCATTACGGATGCTCGCCCAAACATTCGCTTCGCATTGGAATCAGACGTAGATGGAGAAGCGTTAGACCATGCTGTCATTCGCTGTGGTGGCTGGAGTATTCGAACCACCGATCAGTTGAATAATGTGTACGATGGTTCCTGGTCCCCATTTACAACTTATGATTTACGAATCGAAGCCTTTGGAACAAGCGGAGAACAAGCAGTAGCGAATGCTTCATTTACAACAGGACGGCTGGATACCCCGTGGAAGGGACAGTGGATTACCGATGGGCTGTATTCTTTTCCGGAAAAGGAGTCTCCGGTACCTATGGTATTTCGTAAGGAATTTTCCTTGGGGAAAACGGTAAAGAAAGCATGGATCAATGCTACGGCACTGGGAATCTATGCGATGGAGTTAAACGGCCAAAGGGTTGGCGAAGACTACTTTGCACCGGGTTTAACAAGCTATGAACATCAGATTCAGTATCAGACTTACGACGTAACAAAGCTGTTGCAGAATCGAAATGAAATCATGGTAACGGTTGCCGGTGGTTGGGCAGCAGGTGCCTTTACGTATGGTCGCAAGAGCCACATTTCCTGCGACCGACAGGCCTTTTTAGGAGAAGTACATGTTATTTATGACGACGGAAGTAGTGATGTGTACGCTACCGACACCAGCTGGCAGGTAACAGAACAGGGACCGGTCAAGATGGCAGAGTGGTACGACGGGGAAACCTATGATGCCACTTGCAATTGGAATCAGGTGATTTGGCGTACTGCAACCATTACAGCACCTCGGAACAATCCGAAACTGATTGCTCAATATGGAGAGCCGGTGCGAGCTCAGGAATCCATGGAGCCAGTGAGTTGTTCCCAAGCACCTAGCGGAGAGTACATTTACGACTTTGGACAGAACTTCGCAGGCGTGATTGCGATTCATGTGAAAAATGCCAAGGCAGGACAGGTGCTTACCTTCCGCCATGCAGAAGTATTGATGGATGGGGAATTGTTTGTAAAGTCTCTTCGTACCGCTAAGGCAACAGCAACCTATACCTGTAAGGATGGAGAACAGACCTATTCGCCACAATTTACCTATATGGGATTCCGCTACGTGGGAATGACAGGAATCCAGCCGGAAGATATCGAAGTTCGTGCCTACGTGCTGCATTCCAATATTGCATCCATTGGAACATTCGAATGCTCCAACCCACTGATTAATCAGTTACATCACAATATTATCTGGGGTGGTAAGTCTAATTTTGTTGATATTCCAACAGACTGCCCACAGCGTGACGAGAGAGAAGGCTGGACCGGAGATACGGCAGTCTTTGCTTCCACCGCGTGCTTCAACTTCGACATGAGCCGATTCTATGATAAGTGGCTTCTGGATGTAAGTGCAGAGCAGGGACCGCATGGTGGAATTCCGATGGTGGTGCCAAAGCAAGGCGATGCTTGGCCGGCTATGGCTACTTCCTGTTGGGGAGATTGCTGCATCCTAGTGCCATGGGCAGAGTATCTGGCCAGAGGTGATCAGGAATTATTGAAGCGTCAGTATCCGACCATGAAAAAGTTCCTTGGTGCAGCCAAGAAGTGGTCCCACTTTCTAAGTGTGACACCAAGTCGTAGATACGTCTGGAGTTTTCCATTCCATTTTGGTGATTGGTGCGCTCCGGATGGAACGGCCAAGGATTGGGTACTTCGCGGGAAGTGGGTAGGAACCGCCTACTTTGCAAATTCATGCAGCATTGTGGTCAAGATTGCGCGCATTCTTGGATATGAAGAGGATGCGAAGTATTACGAGAAGCTTCGCAACAAGATTATAAAGGCCTATCGCAAGGTGTTTACCGATGGACAAGGAAAGCTCAAGAAAGAGTTTCAAACCGCCTATGTTTTACCACTGTTTTTTGACATGACAGCTGGTGAAGAAACCAAGGCGATGGCAGCGAATCTGGCACGGATGATTCGGGACAATGGGAATAAGCTTGCGACAGGATTCCCAAGTACACCGTATTTGTTGTTTGCACTCTCTGATTATGGCTATCTGGATCTGGCTTATGATGTGTTGCTACAGGAGGACTGCCCAGGGTGGTTATACGAGGTGAAGTCTGGTGGAACTACCATCTGGGAGCGTTGGGATGCCCTACGTCCGGATGGAACCGTAAACATTGGAAGCCTTACAGATACAGATGTTAAGGAAGCAGAAGATGGTGGTATGGTTTCCTTCAACCATTATGCCAATGGAGCAGTAGGTGATTGGTTGTATCGACGCATGGCAGGAATCGAACCAATCAGTGGAGGATATCGTACCTTCCACGTGGCGCCGAAACTTGGTGGCGGTATTACTTATGCTAAGGCCGGAATCAAGACACCATATGGACATGCCAAGGTGGCATGGGAACTTAAGGATGAACGGTTTGAAATCCAGGTCGAAGTGCCGGTATCTACGTCTTGCATGCTAGAACTCCCGGATGGAACAGTAAAGGACTTGTCCAGTGGCAAGCACCACTATTCTTGTGAATATAAGAACAGTAACGGATTGGAGAGCAGCTTATGAATACCTATTACTTAGCAGTGGATATCGGTGCTTCTAGTGGACGCCACATGTTGTTTTCCATGGAGCATGGCCGCATTCATATGGAAGAGATTTATCGATTTGATAATGGAATGCAGCAGGTGAATGGGAAGCGTTTATGGGATACCAATCATCTGTTTCAAGAAGTTGTAAATGGTATGAAGGAATGCGCAAGATTTGGAAAAATTCCGGTATCTATGGCTATTGATACCTGGGGCGTAGACTATGTGCTTCTGGATGAGAAGGGACAGCTGTGCGGAGACACTTACGGATATCGTGATCAACGTACCGAAAACGCCGATGAAGCTGTGTATCGAGTAATTCCTGAGAAGGAACTCTATCAGCGTACCGGAATTCAGAAGGCAATCTTCAACACCATCTATCAGTTGATAGCAGACAAGGTACAGCGCCCGGAAGTTCTTGCGAAGGCGAAGAACTTTCTGATGATGCCGGATTACTTGAATTATCGATTAACGGGAGTGATGGCTTCGGAGTATACCAATGCGACGACTACCCAGTTGGTACATCCGGGGACCATGCAGTGGGACAAGGAATTGATTGTAAAGCTTGGACTTCCGACAGAAATATTCCTTCCGCTTCAGATACCGGGACATACCGTTGGAAGTCTAAGGTCAGAACTTCGTGAAGCGGTTGGATTCGATTGCAAGGTGATTCAGTGTGCTAGTCACGATACCGCTTCTGCAGTGATGTCCATGCCGTGTCCCGGTGATGATGGACTCTATATTAGTTCCGGCACTTGGTCTCTCATGGGAGTGGAGAACCAAGCCGTGCTATCTAGAGAATGCGACCGGGAAGGTAACTTCACCAATGAAGGCGGCTATGATCATCGTTATCGCTATTTGAAGAACATTATGGGATTGTGGATGATTCAGTCTGTACGGCACGAGGCCGGGGATAAGTTGTCCTTTGCAGAGTATGCTGCTCTTGCCAAGGAGGCGGATGTTTTTCCATCCATGGTAGAAGCGAATGATGGCAGATTCTTATCACCATGGAATATGACACGAGAGATTCAGAAGGCATGTGAAGAAAGTGGGCAGCAGGTTCCACAGACACCGGGAGAGCTAGCAGCAGTAATCTATAAGAGCCTGGCAAAATGCTATGGTGACACCCTGTTGGAAATCCAATGTAACACCAATCGATATTATGATGCCATTCATATCATTGGTGGCGGATGCAAGAATCAGTACCTGAATCAGTTGACGGCCAATGCTACGGGAATGACCGTGCTGGCTGGTCCGTCCGAGGCCACAGCAATCGGTAATGCCTTGGTGCAGATGATTCGGGATGGGATTTTTACGACCCTTGTAGAAGCAAGAAGTGCAGTAAGGGATTCCTTTAGTATAGAAGAATTCGAACCGGAAGGAGAAACATCATGCTAGTAGAAACCAAAGCAAAAGTTGGCGTATTTGCCATTGCACTGGGAGCATATCTGCCCCAGTTTCCATCCTTGGTACCGGAGTTTGAAGGCCAGTACGAGGCTTTTAAGAAGACGATTCCGGATACCGTAGAAGTTATTGACGGTGGCATTGTTACCACCAAGGAGTTGTCCATGGCAGCAGGAGATAAGTTCCGTGCAGCAGATGTAGATCTAGTCATCTTACAGCTTCTTACCTATGCCACCAGTTATAACATGCTTCCTGCCATTCGTGATTTGAATGTGCCGGTGGTACTTGTAAATGTGCAGAAGAAAAAGGCACCGGACTATGCCAATACAGACAATGCTACCTGGCTAGGGAAACTCTACGCTTGTGGTGCTGTGGGAGAGATGGTGGCTGACTTGGAGCGAGCAGGCAAGCGCCATGCTGTAATTACCGGCGTAGTAGAAGGTGGCGACGCTTATGTAGCCAAGGAGATTGATGAGTGGTGTCGCGCAGCACAGGTGCGCCGCAGATTCCGCTATACCAATATCGCTCAGATTGGACGGCCATATCCGGGCATGATGGATCTCTATATTGATGAGACCAATCTTTATAACCGAATGGGACTCTATACCAAGCAGTTCGACTGGGAAAAAATGTGGGCCATCGCAGATGACATCAACGATGAGGCTGCCATTCGTGCCAAGGCAGAAGATATCCTTGATACCTTCGACATTGAAGGCAAAGCAACGATAGAAACCGTATGGGATATGGCGCGTTACGTTCTTGCCTTTGAACAGTGGACCAAGGATGAGCAGCTTGGTATGGTGGCATCTCATTATGATGGATATGCCAAGGGAATTGCCGGCAAGTTGGATAGTATGCTGATTCCTGCTTTTTCCATGCTGATTAAGCAAGGTGTGGCCTGTGCGGTAGAAGGCGATATGAAGGTGGCTATGGCCATGAGCATCCTAAAAACTATTGCAGGTACCGGCCAGTTATCGGAAATGTACTCCATTGATTTTGAGGAAGATATCTGTATCATTGGCCATTCCGGTTCCGGAGATGCGGATATTTCTCTGGCCAAGAAGCCAACCATGAAGATTGTAGATGTATTCCACGGCAAGACCGGTGGTGGCTATCTGACCCAATTCTATCCGCCGGCAGGTGATATTACTTATCTTGGAATTACCCAGGATATGGATGGACATTTTAAGTTCGTAGTTGCTGAGGGTGTCAATGAGGAGGGCCCGATTTTTACCTTCGGGGATACCAACATGCGTATGCGCTTTTCCATCGGGGCAAGAGAGTTCTGCAACCGCTGGAGCGAAGCAGGACCTACTCATCACATGGCGGCAGCCATTGGACGACACATTGATGTCATTGAAAAGGTAGCCAAGATATTGAATGTTCCGGTAGAGATTATCTGCCGTTAGTTAGAAAAGAGGATGAAGTAATGAAGGTTTTAGATGCAGAGTTTGTACAGGGATTTATTCGTATGGCCAATGATGGCTGGGAGCAGGGCTGGCATGAACGCAATGGAGGAAACCTGTCCTATCGTGTGAAGGCAGAGGAAGTGGAGTTGGTGGATGAGAATTTCTGCCCACAGGAATGGCAGCCCATTGGAACAAGTGTACCGAACTTGGCAGGCGAGTATTTCCTGGTAACAGGAAGTGGTAAGTATTTCCGCAATGTCATCTTAGCTCCTCAGGACAACATCTGCCTCATTGAGCTGGATGAGAAGGGTGAGAATTATCGCATTGTATGGGGCTTGGAAAGGGGTGGCAGACCAACGTCAGAGTTGCCAAGTCACTTGATGAATCTGGAAGTGAAGAAGTTACAGGATGAGAATTATCGTGTGGTTTATCATGCACATACCACCAACATTATTGCGCTCACCTTCGTGCTTCCGCTAGAGGACGCAGTGTTTACCAGAGAACTTTGGGAGATGGCAACGGAGTGCCCGGTGGTATTCCCACAGGGCGTAGGTGTGGTGCCATGGATGGTTCCGGGGGGACGTGAGATTGCGGTAGCTACCAGCGAATTAATGAAAAAATATGACTTGGCTATCTGGGCACATCACGGTATGTTTGCAGCAGGATATGATTTTGATTTGACTTTTGGTTTGATGCATACCGCAGAGAAATCTGCAGAAATTCTGGTGAAGACATTGTCTATGCGACCGGATAAGTTACAGACCATTACGCCGGAGAACTTCCGAGATTTGGCAAAGGACTTCCACGTAGAGTTACCGGAAGCCTTCTTGTTTGAAAAGGGAAAGGGAAAATAATGCAGCAGTACGAAAAAGATCACTTGGCACTTGTGCTGGAGAATGCGGCAGAGTGTACAGTTTTATTGAAGAGTAATGGTGATTTTCCACTGGGGGCGCCACAGGCTATTGACGCCTTTGGTGCCGGCCTTCGCTATACGGTGAAGGGCGGAACGGGCTCCGGTGAGGTAAACAGTCGTTTTACCTATACCATCGAAGAGGGCTTAGAGAAGGAAGGCTTCCGAATCACGTCCAAGTCTTGGCTGGATACCTATGATGCTATTCGCACCTTGGAGCGCAAGGCGTTTGCCAAGGCAGTGAAGCGAGAGGCCATTGCGAATCATGAGAATCCTTTTATCTATTGTATGGGTCGAGAGATGCCGGAACCGGAGTATACGATTCCGTTGGAGAAAAAGAGCGAGGTTGCTATTTACGTGGTATCCCGCAATTCCGGAGAGGGAAGCGACCGCAGGCCGGTACCGGGAGATGTCAAGCTTTCCAATTCCGAGGTTCGTGACATTTTGGAATGTAACCGAAAGTATGAGAAGTTTCTACTGGTGTTGAATGTCGGTGGAGCCTTAGATTTATCACCGGTGATGGAGGTGGAGAATATCCTATTACTATCTCAGCTTGGTGTGGATTGTGGTAAGGTGCTGGCGGATATCATGCTTGGTAAGCAGAATCCATCCGGAAAGCTGACCACCACATGGGCTGCTTGGGAAGATTATTCTTCAGAGGGTACTTTTGGAGATTGGAACGATACGCGTTATGTGGAGGGTATCTACGTGGGCTATCGTTACTTTGATAGCATTGGCAAGAAACCGCTGTTTCCTTTTGGCTATGGATTATCCTATACCAGCTTTACGTTGGAGCCAATGGAGGCGACTGCATCTGGAGATATGATTACCACTTCTGTTAAGGTGAAGAATGTTGGAAATGCAACAGGCAAGGAAGTGGTACAGGTATATATTAGCAAGCCATCCGGCAAGTTGGACCAGCCATATCAGGAACTGGCTGCTTTTGCCAAAACAATGGCATTGGCTCCTTCCGAAGAAGAAGTGTTGGAGTTGCAATTCAAGCTTTCTGATATGGCTTCCTATGATATGGGCAGTGCTTCCTATGTGTTAGAGGCCGGAGACTATATCATCCGTGTTGGTAATTGTTCTTCGGATACGAAGATTGTTGGAGTTGCAACGCTTGGTGAGACGGTCACGGTACGTAAGGTGAAGAATTGTCTGGGGAATCCGGATTTTACCGATATCCGATTACAGGCGCTGGTGGATGAGATTCCGGCAGAGGTAGTGCGCCTAACGATTGATGCTTCGGCAATTCCAACCACTGTTGTAGATTACAACGTGGAGTATGAAATCGATGAACGTGTAAAGAAGCTTTCTAACGAGGAATTATCTTACCTTGCCATCGGTGGATTTGATCCGGACGCCAAGGGCCTAAGTGTCATTGGAAATGCTGCGATTCATGTGGCAGGTGCGGCAGGAGAGACAACGTCCCAGTTGGAGAAAAAGGGACTCAAGCCGCTGGTTATGGCAGATGGCCCGGCGGGATTGCGTCTTGCGAAGGACTATTATGAAGACGCCAAGGGGGCACATGCTGCGTTATCCGGTGGAGCCATTCCGCAGAGTATTTTGGATATGATGGGACCGGTATCTCGTTTTATTGCAGAGCTTGTTGCCGGTGGAAGCAAGACCCCGAAGAATGTGGTACTAAAAGAGCAGGCATGCACCATGATTCCAATTGGAACAGCCGTTGCCCAGAGTTTTAACACGGATTTGGCTCGCCAATTTGGTGATTTGGTAGGAAGTGAGATGGAGATGTTTGGGGTTCACCTTTGGTTGGCGCCGGCCCTTAATATTCATCGCAGCATCCTGTGTGGTCGTAACTTCGAGTATTATTCTGAGGACCCGTTGGTATCCGGATTGATGGCCGCAGCTATTACACAAGGGGTGCAGGCTCATAGAGGACGTGCAACCACCATCAAGCATTATGCAGCCAATAATGCCGAGACCAATCGTTACTGCAATAACAGTCAGGTCAGTGAGCGCGCTATGCGTGAAATTTACCTCCGAGGATTTGAAATCTGTGTAAAAACATCACAGCCCCATGCATTGATGACCAGCTATAACCTGTTGAATGGAACTCATACTGCAGAACATCGGGGATTGATAGAAGATATTCTCCGCAGGGAATGGGGATATCAGGGCATTGTTATGACAGATTGGGTAATGACCATGATGGAAAGCAAGCGTTCCAAGTACCGCAATTCCTTATCGGAAAAGGTGGCTGCAGCAGGTGGAGACCTATTCATGCCAGGTGGTAAGAAGGACTATGAGCGAGTGGTCAAGGCCTTGCAGGATGGTAGATTAGAACGCAAGCAGCTAGAGATTAACGGAACACGTGTAGTCCGTAAAACACAAGAATTAATTGGATGATTTTGACTCCCCGGGACGGAGTTGGCGAGTCATTTTAGTGGTGATTTCAGTATTTTCCGATGGTGGAGAATAGAATACCCAGGGTAGAGAAAAAAATAGAAATGTGGTAATATACACAAGGTTATGATCAAAAGTGTCATAAATATTGAAAAACACAGTAAAATCAGTACTTCTAGAAGGAGATAAATTACCATGAAACTCGGAATCGTTATTTGAAGCCTTTTTTCATATATCTCCATAAAGAGTCATAAAACTCTATGAAAACGCATAAATACTGGACTTACAGAGATTACAACTCACATATAACTTGTTATAACTTTATGTATTTTATAAAAAAATGGCACTCCCGTGGCACTCGATGTGGCACTCGG
>JAGDAL010000092.1 GCA_017959525.1 Lachnospiraceae bacterium
AGACAGCGTCTACTACGTGGAAGGTATCTGCGAAGACGGTAGTGCACCGGTAGATTGCTGCGGCGTGCTGGATGATTTTATCGGAGCCAGCGATTTGACCTGGCCGGAAGGGTTACTCTGCCACAAGGAAGACATCTGGCAGAAGGCCGGCGAGCGCGTGGACGGACAGGAAGTCATCGGTGCCCTTCGTTTTGCCAAGGTGACCTTAGCACCACAAGAAAAGAAGACGTATACCATCGTCATCGGTATTGCAGCCGATGCATCTGAAATAGATACCGCTAGATCCCGTTGGATGAGTATGGAATCCGTTGCATCCTCCCTACAGGCAACCAAAGAGCATTGGGCAGCCCTAGCCCCAATCCGTATCCATACGGCCAATCCACAGTTTGATTTCTTCTTCACCTGGGTAGGAGTTCAGCCGGAGCTTCGACGAATCTTCGGTTGCTCCTTCCTACCTCATCATGACTACGGTCGTGGAGGCAGAGGCTGGAGAGACTTATGGCAGGATTGCCTGGCACTTCTGATTATGCATCCGGAGCAGGTGCGAGAAATGTTGATTGCCAACTTCGCCGGCGTCCGGGAAGACGGCACCAACGCCACCATCATCGGAGAGGGCCTCGGCAACTTCAAGGCAGACCGTAACGGTATCTCCCGTGTCTGGATGGATCACGGCATGTGGCCTTGGATGACCATGCAGTTGTATATCCATCAAACCGGAGACGAAGCCATCCTCTTAGAGGAGCAGGGCTACTTCGAGAGTGAGAAGCGTGGCAGCCTGTTAGAACACCTGATTCTACAGAACAAAGCCGCATATGAAAAGCGAGGCGAGCATGGTATGTTGCGCCTTTTGGATGCGGATTGGAATGACGCCTTAGATCTGGCAGGAGAGCGTGGCGAGAGTACCGCATTCTCCAATGCCTATGCCGCAAACCTGATTTCCCTTGGTAAGGAGATTTTGCATTTAGCAGAGCGTTATCCGGATCGGGGCATCAACGTGGCAGAAGGCGAAGAGTTAATCGCCATGGGCCGCAAGCTGCAGGAAGAAATCCGTGCCAAGGAATGGTTAACGGATGGTTTCTTCAACAGTTATTACGACAATGACGGCAATGCTCTTGCCGGCGGCCAGATGATGCTGACCGGCCAGGTATTCGCCATCATGGGTGGTACCGCAACCGAGGAGCAGATTGCATCCATCGTGACCATGGCAGACCGTCTGTTATACGACGAGTCCTGCGGCGGATATCGCCTGAATACCAACTTCCACGAAGTGAAGCTGAACATGGGTCGCCAGTTCGGATTTGCTTTCGGGGAAAAAGAGAACGGAGCCGTGTTCTCTCATATGGCAGTTATGTATGCCAACGCACTGTATCGACGGGGCCATGGCAAGGAAGGATACAAGGCACTGGATAGCCTGTTCCGCCAGTCCATGAATTTTACTGTGTCCCACATCTATCCGGGCATTCCGGAGTACTTCGGCCGTGGCGGTCGCGGACTCTATCATTACCTGACCGGTGCTGCCAGCTGGTACTTGCTTACCGTGGTACAGGAGATGTTCGGTGTGAAGCCGGTCTACGGCCAGATGGAAGTCCATCCGCAGCTGTTACCGGAGCAGTTCGATAGCGAAGGTGTGGCCAGCATTACTTTACCGTGGCAGGGCAAGATGTGTTGCATCACCATCCATGCCGACGGAACCAGCACAATGGAAGAACAATAGGAAGGAAGAAAAAAGATGAAAGAATTTCGCATAGACACATATGGAAAGAAGAGCACCTTTGCAAGCTTCTTGCCGGGCATCGCGGGAATCCACGGAATTCCCATCTGGTGCTACTACGTAAACCGCGGACAGGCAGTCTGCAGCTTCGGTGTAGAAAACAAGGATCACAGCATCATGGAGTTCTACCCGGCACATACCGCTTATCAGAACGTAAAGCGTACGGGATTCCGTACCTTCTTACTGACTGATGGCACCTACAAGGAAGCCTTCGCCGATGAGAGCGTGGCACATGCTATGGACATTGAGATGAATGTCCTCTCCGTATCCGAAGAGGATGCCATTGCTACCCGTGTGAGCTACTTCGTCTTACCGGAGGAGCGCATCGGCGCCCTGGTACGAAAGGTGACCTGGGAAAATACCACCGACCATGCGATGGCCATTTCCTATGTGGATGGTATGCCGGCACTCATTCCGTATGGCGTAAGCTTAGATAGCATGAAAAACATGGCGCAGCTCTCCAAGGCCTGGATGCAGGTGGAAGAGGTAGAAAGCCGCATTCCGAAGTTCCGCGTCCGTGCGTCTATGGCAGATACCGCCAGCGTACAGGAGATTTCCGGTAGCAATTTTGCCCTTGGTGTGGATAGCGAAGGCAATCTGCAGCAGGTGGTTGTGGATAATGATGTGTTATTCGATTACGACAACGCCCTAGAGACGGCAGTAGTACTCCGTGAAGAGGGATTAGAGGGTGTGTTATCCCGCCGTCAGAATACCTCCAACCTGGTACCGGGTTGCTTCTTTGTTGGAAATCGTACATTACAACCGGGCGAGTCCTACACCTTATATGAGTTGTACGGACAGGTAGAGACCCCGGAGATTTTAGAGCAGTTTTTGGATAGTCATACCTTAAACGGTGCATACTTCGAAGAGAAGTTATCCCGTGCGAGAGTCTTAACAGAGGAACTGACCGACTGCATCGAGACCCATACCGCCAACGAGGCCTTTGATGCCTATACCCGTTATACCTACATGGATAACGTGTTGCGTGGCGGCTTGCCAATCGAGTTGGGTGAGGACAAAACCTTCTACGTATATTCCAGAAAGCATGGTGACTTGGAGCGTGAGTATAACTTCTTCTCCATGTCTCCGGAGTTTTTCTCCCAGGGCAACGGTAACTTCCGTGACGTGAATCAGAACCGTCGTTGTGACGTCTTTTTCCATCCGAAGACCGGTCGTGACAGTATTCACATGTTCTACGACCTGATTCAGTTGGA
>JAGDAL010000093.1 GCA_017959525.1 Lachnospiraceae bacterium
CTTGCAGATGGAGACCGGGTAACGGTGACTTTTAACGGAGATGATGTACATGCTCCGGCCAACGGTATCTTTCGTTCCGTTGGAAAATATGTGGTTGTGGTGACGGATGATGCCGGAAATGCAATCACGGAAGAATTCACAATTCGAATGTATCTGAATATGCAGGGGGGCATATTTATAGCATTGGCCATTGCAGTGTTTGTGGGAGCAGGCGTCTATATGTATGTTTCCAGAAAAAGATTGAGGGTGCGTTAGAATGTTTGGAATTGACATTGGCGATTTAATCATGGAGGGCGTCAATTATGTCCTCTACAACTTCATATATCGATTGTTCTATTACCTGGAAATCGTAATCTGCATGGCGATGGATTGGATTCAGGAGCTGATGGACGTCTTTACCGGCGCCAGTATGGTGACTTATAAGACGAACTTCGGATCTACCCAGAACTATCTGATTAATATCTTTTTCAGTAATGGGGCAATTTCCGGCGTGTATTGGGGAATGGCTGCTATCGGCGTGGTTTTGGCTTTTGTTTTTGCCATAATCTCTGTGATTCGGAAAGCCTTTGACATGGATGAAAAGGTGAAGATGTCCATCGGACAGATTCTGACCAATCTGTTGAAAAGCATCCTCTTAATCATCGGATTAAACGCAGGTATGACCGTCATCATTACAGCCACCAACGTATTGATGCAGTCGGTGGTATACGTTTTTGACCATGCGACGGAAATTGCTAACGGAGAAGACCACAAGGAATTTACGGATGAAGAATTTGCGGCCATGGCCCGCATTTTCAATACCATCGGTAATTATTCCCTGAATCCGTCTTACAAGAATCGTTACAACATCAACTCCTGTTACAACGAGTTGCGGGGGGACCTGGCTTATCTGGCCAGTCAGGGTGTTTTCGATTATTACTATGAGACCAAGGATGAAGAAGGCAACATCGTGCAGACCTGGCAGTCCGTGCTACAGCAGTTAGCCAATGCGGCAGACTACTCTGTGGAAGCACCGGTGGATGTCTACAATGAAGGTATCGCCAATGCACTCTACGATTGCATGCAGATGTTGAAGACGGATACCTCCATTCGTCCATTAGCTTCCTACGACCGAATTGAAGTCTACGACGGAGACCAGGTGAAGTTGGGTCGAACCCTGTTTCTGATGGGAACCATGGGTAACGGTCTTACGGCAGCAGCCAAGAACGATGTCTATAACGAACATCCGTCCATGACCGATGCAGTCCGGGCACCGTATTACCGCGGAACCAAGAATGTGTATTCCATTAATGACGTGAATAAGGATTTTGATATCGCTCTACATAAGACCAATTATATTTTGATCTATGTGGCGGGCGGAGCCATTGCTATGAGTATGGCACTTGTAATTGTTACGGCCATTGCACGTATTTTTAACCTGTTATTCCTGTATGTAATTGCTCCACCGTTATTTGCAGTGATGCCGCTGGATGACGGTGCCAAGGTGAAGCAGTGGATGACCGCATTTACGGTGCAGTGTTTCTCTGTATTTGGATCTGTGATCTCCATGCGGATTTACATTATATTCCTCCCGATTATCCTAGATCCGGGCTTGGTGCTCTCCAACAGTGTCATCATTGATTTGATCGGACGCGTGGTGATGATTTACGCAGGTATCGAAGCAATCACGAAGGCCAACGGTATCTTGACCGGTATCTTGGCGGATAGTGCTGGATTTCAGTCCATCAATGCCGGCGACATGTCCAACTATCTGAGAGGAAGCTTCGGTGGTCGTGCAATGAAGACACTTGGCGGCGGTGTGGATGCAGTAGGAAATGCTGCATTAGGAGCAGCCGCAGGCGTCGGCAAAGGTGTTGCAGCCGGTGCATGGCGAATGACCAAGGCCGGTGCCAAATTGCCGTTTAAGGCATTGGGTAAGATGTTTGGCGGAGGCGGTGGTGGAGCCGCAGGCGGAGCTGCCGGTGGAGCTGCCGGTGGAGCTGCCGGTGGTGCAGATGCCACGAAGAAGCAAGCCGGTGCCAAAGGCGGTTCGGACTCCGGTAAGAAGCCGACGGCAGGACATGGCGGAAACACATCCGGTAAAGCACAAGTACCTCCCCCTATGCGAAGTATGAATGAAAAGAAGTAATCGTGAAAGAGCAGGATAACTTATGAGACTAATACCCGGCAAGACAAAAGTAAAAATTGAGTTATTCAAAGGTGTAACCATTGGCGACGTAATCGTAGGTGTGATTACGCTTGCTTTGGTTGCGCTTGTTGCGCTGTCTTCCTTCCCGGGACGGCTCTATATCGCTTTTGTTGTCTTAGCCATCGGAGCAGGTCTCATCTTCCGATTGGATGAAGAACCGACGTATATGCTGCTGATTCACTTCCTGCGTTACCTTGCGTATCCGAGAAGCTATTTTCGCATCTACAGTGACAAGCAGATTCTTGCTATGGCACAGGGCAAAGAAAAGGAAGAATTCTTAGCGGAGCTGAATACATCCGAAGAGGATCCTTTTGCGGATATGACGGATAAGGAGCGAAAGAAAGCCGAGAAGGAACTCTGGAAAGAAGAAAATCGCATTCTTAAGAGTAAGTCTTCCACCGATGAAGAGAAGAACGAAGTCTGGAAAGCTAGAGCTGCCAGAAGCGCCAGAAAAAAGAAACAGAAGGCGGAAGCCAAAGGCGGTTCCTGGGATGAGCATTTTATCGAAGATGTGATTCCGTTTACCGGCGTGGGAGATGGCTTCGTCGAATACGATGGCAAGTACTACGGTACTGTTATTGAGATTGATCCGGTAGAGTTCCGGTTTTTCAGCGAGTTCCGCAGAAAGGCCACCATTGAGGAGCATGTGGGCAAGATCCTTCGTTCCATGCATGATGGCTTTACTGCCAATATCGTTAAGATCGAGCGACCGATTATTTATGACAGTTACTTAGAGAAGGAATATGACAAGTTAGACGCATTACGTGCGTCTTATGAGAGTGGTCTGTTATCGGAAGAAGAATTGCAGGCCAGAGTAGAGATTCAGTATGACCGCATTGAGGCAATGCGGGATATTTGCTTTAAAGAAAAAGTGGTTCAGCCATTCTATTATCTGATGTTGTTCCACAGCGATAAGCGCCAGTTGACGGTGGATACCAATCAGGCCTTGACGGACTTAAGAGAAGGAGAACTTCCGGTACGTCGACTGATGGATGATAAGGAATTGTGTGTATTCTTAAAGTACACCAACTCCGTGGACTTCGAAGAGCGTGATATTGAGAAGTTGCGTCCGGAAGACTACATTGCCTGGGCAATGCCGGAGAATCTCAGTGTTACTACACGCTATACGAAGATTAACCGGATTATTACCCATACCATGCGGGTAGCAACCTATCCGTCCATCGTGGGCGATGCATGGCTTGCAGGTGTTATGTCCATTCCGGGCACCAAGGTTGTAGTGAAGTGTACACCGATGGATCGGGCTGCATCCATTCGTGCCATTGACCGCTCCTTAGCAGAGTTACGTGGACAGTATTCCACCACCTCTGTGGATTCCAAGTTATTGGAATTGGAAGAACATATCTCCACTTTAAGCGAATTGCTGGTGACCTTGCAGCAGGATAACGAATCGCTGTTAACGGTGAATATCTATATCTCCATGTATGACGTGGTGAAGACATCCGGAGAGCCGGATGGCGAATTCGCCAAGAGTTCCATGCTTCCGGTCATTGCCGAGATGAAGAAGACCGTACGTCGTGCATGGCAGGAGACCGGCATGCGCTTAAATCCTATGGATTTTGCTCAGTTACAGGGCTTCATCGGTTCCCAGGTATCTGCCTATGATCCGTTTATGAAGGATGGACGTGGAATACCTTCCAACACCATTGCCGGTATGTATCCGTGGATTTATGCCAACATCTCCGATGAAGGCGGTATCCAATTGGGTGAACACGACGGTGTTCCGGTATTCATTGATTTCTTCCGGAGAGATTCGGAACGTGTCAATTCCAACATGGTCATCATCGGTAAGTCCGGTGCCGGTAAATCTTACGGAACCAAATCCTTGCTGGTCAATATGGCTTCCGAGAATGCCAAGATTTATATCTTGGATCCGGAGAATGAATATACGGAATTGGCAGAGAACCTGCATGGTAAGGTAATCAACGTGGGCAATGCGTCTCAGGGACGACTGAATCCGTTCCAGATCATCACTGCATTAGACGATGATGAGGCTGGAGAGGACAGTGCCGGCGGAAGCTTCGCAACCCACTTGCAGTTCTTAGAAGAATTCTTTAAGCAAATCCTTCCGGATTTGGATAAAGATTCCTTAGAGTATTTGAACTCTTTGGTAGAGCGTACCTACAACAACAAGGGCATTACCATAGAGACCAATCTGGCCAATCTGACACCGGCGGATTATCCGGTATTTGATGACCTCTATGATGTGGTCTTAGAAGAGTTCCAGCGGACGGAGAATCAGTATCTTCGTACCATGCTGCAGACCTTAATGAATTATGTGGCCAAGTTCTCTACCGGTGGACGTAACGCCAATATTTGGAACGGTCCATCCTCCATTTCGACGGAAGAGAACTTCACCGTATTTAACTTCCAGTCCCTGTTGTCCAACCGGAACCAGACCATTGCCAATGCCCAGATGCTTCTGGTCTTGAAGTACATTGATAATGAGATTATTAAGAATCGCGACTACAACCGGAAGTATAACTTAAGCCGCAAAATCGTGGTTGTAATCGATGAGGCTCATGTCTTCATCGACACCAAGTTCCCGGCAGCGCTGGATTTTATGTTCCAGCTGGCCAAGCGTATCCGTAAATATAACGGTATGCAGATTGTCATTACACAGAATATCAAGGACTTCGTGGGAAGTGAGGAAATCGCACGGAAGTCTACGGCCATTATCAATGCCTGCCAGTACAGCTTCATCTTCGGCTTAGCACCGAATGATATGGATGATTTGTGCCGGTTGTATGAGAAGGCCGGTGGCATTAACGAGGTGGAGCAGGAGCAGATTTTGAACGCTCCCCGTGGACAGGCTTTTGCCATTATGAGTCCAAGCAGTCGATCCGCCTTCATGGTATCTGTACCACAGAGCATGGTGGAGATGTTCGAGCATCCGGGTTATGTGAGCCATTATTTCACCGGCGAAGGTGGCAACGAGAATTGGGAGGACTTCGTAGCCAAGAGCCGAAGCCTTCACGAACAGAACGCCGGCGAGAAGGCACTTTCCACCGGTGTGGAAGAGATTGTACGACAGTCACGGAAGTCTTCCATTCATTTCGAAGAAATTTCTGCGGAAGAAGCAGATAAAATGGAACCATTTGCGGAATTCAAGGGTATTACTTTTGAAGAGATGGAAGCCGAAGTGTCGGAAGCACCCAAATCCGCAGGTATTCATTTCGAAGAAGTTACAGAGCCGCAACCGGTGGCACCGCAACCGGAAGTACCACCACAACCGGTGGCACCGCAGGCAACGGGCTTACCACTGGATATCAACGGAATTATTGCTTTGGTTCGAGCAGAGGTGGAGCGGGAATTCGAAGCCAGATACAGCAGCATGATACCGCAACCGCAACCGACACCGATACCGATGCCGGAACCGATTGCACAACCGACGCCGGAGATGGATACCGCATCGATGACTGCAGAAGAAACGGAAGATACGGAGGAATTCGACAAGTTCTTCGACGAGGATTACATGGACGAGTCGCCGGAAGAGATGTCCGACATGCCGGAAGATGCTTCGATGGAAGAGATGTCCGAAGAGGAATCCTTCGATACAGAAGAAGAGGAATCCGGTGGATTCGAATTCGACGTTATGGCACTTCTGGAGGAACAGCTGGAGTCTTACAGCAATATGAATGTTGTGGAACGTATGGAAGAAATCGATGTGAACACGATGGAAATTACGGTAGAAGACTTGGCAGCTTATATCAAAGACAGACGAAAGAAAGTAGGAGCTTAGTATGGATGTAAAATTAGTGGATCGTGGAAATGAAGGAGAATTGCTTCTGTCAGGACGTTTGGAAACTACCAACGCCAATGAAGCAGAGGAGTTATTCCTCCAGCTGGCCGACCGGTTTCAAGACATCACGCTGAATATGAAGGACTTAAAGTACATCTCCAGTGCGGGACTACGTGTGTTGAAGAAGCTCTATATGAAAGTGCGGAACAACAACGGGGAATTGTCCGTCAGCAATGTTTCGGAGTATGTGATGGAAGTTTTTGAGATGACCGGCTTTGCGTCAATTCTCAATATTAAGGGATAACGTGGAACGACGCGGCACACAGGATAGAAGGATGTAGATATGACACGGTGGAAGAATGCTAAGGCAGGGAAAACAAAATTAGGAATCCGATTACTGGCACTCTTGCTGGCAGTGGGCGTACTATGCTCATTACATCCGGCGTCTGTGTATGCTGCTGAAGCTACCGGAAACACAGAGGGTACGACAGATACACAGCAGACGGAAAGTACTCCGGCAACGACGGAGACCACAGAACAGATGGTGCAGACCGTTGCCTGGAAGAATCAGGATGTATTAGGTGGGATGGAGCCAACGTTAACTGCTCCGTCCGTCGAGCAATATGCTGCTGCATCCAAGTCTACACCGGCAGAGAAGAACCTCTATGCCCTGACGGTAGCAACCGGCGTGAGGTCCGGAGACAGTGTCCATTATTTTGTTATCCGTTATTTGGATGATAACAAGGTGGCACGAACCAAGTACTTATTCCCTCATGATGATGCCTATGCCTTAAGTTACGATTACATGAATAAAAACGGCGGAAGCAATGAGGCTTTAAACAAGCGCCATGAATTAATCAAATCCCTTGGCTACAAAGTGAATTCTCCGTCGAGTCCAACCGCCCTTGCACCATGGTCCGTAGACGAGTATCTGTTTGATGCACCAAGCGGACTAAGCAGTGTTACCGGTGTGGAAGTATTTATGTCTTCCGGATCCTGGGCTGTACAGGGTATGTATGTCAGTCGTGTGACCTCCATCGGTGGATATGGGGAGTACGGCTATGTATCCGGCAAGTATTTCTTCGGCCTTGGCAAGGAGAAGATTGCGGAGCTAACCAAGAAGAAGTCCGGAACTCTGACCTTGTCTGCCAACGGTGATACGTTAATTAACGTGGGAGGAAGTAAATCCCAGTATTTTGATCTTACCACAGTCAGTGAAAATGCCACGGCAACGGAGTCCCCATTTGCGGACTTGTATTCGTTGCGGTTGGATTTTGCGGATGATGCGGCAGCAGGTATTGAAGGATATATTCGTACCGCTTCCAATAATTTGAATCTGGTTTCTTCGGATTTTACCGAGGATCTGGCCATTCGCATTGAGTACAAAGACACTAACGGATGGACAAGAAATGTCTCCATGCCGGTGGTTATGTCTGCCATTGCCCAGTCCTTAGAGATTGGAGATCAGTTGAAGACCTATGGTCTCTGCCAGCGCGGGGATACCATTGCGTTTACCGCATGTCTTCCGGAATTTGCATCATTGGTAGATGCGAAGCTCTACGTGGGAAGTTCTGCCCGCTCAGAGATTGCAAATAGCGGCGGCATTACCTATACGTCGTCCACCCAGGCGAAGCGTGATGCGGAGAGCCGATTGAAGGGGGATACCATCGGTATTTCTTCTTTTTCCATTTACAAAGGCACCTGCCGTATGTCCAACATCGAGAACGGTACGGACCAGGTTAGCGGAGAATCCCTCCAGGGCCTGACCACGGTTTACAGCTTCTCGGAGAGTGCACCGATATTGTATTCCACAACCACGAACAGTAAGGGCATTCGTGTCAACGACGGCGGCAATAATAGTTTTCAGTTAACCTCTTACTCCACAGCGAATCCGTTGATCGGAGCAAGTAACGATAAGCATATCTTGGTGCGTT
Organism: Lachnospiraceae bacterium; assembly: GCA_017959525.1. Classification (GTDB taxonomy): domain Bacteria; phylum Bacillota; class Clostridia; order Lachnospirales; family Lachnospiraceae; genus XBD2001. Next base: position 7,883 of record JAGDAL010000093.1, read on the forward strand.
TGCACACGGATACCATGGGGCATGCAGCCACCACATCGGAAGTGTTTGTTCGCTTAAGCTATGGTAAGAGCGACGGCAGCATGACCAAAACACAGAATTATAACGTAAAAAGCGAAATTCAGGATTTCCTGGGGTATTGGCCAAGTGCATCCGGAATAACCGGATCCTATGCTTATGAGTACGGAATGCGCTCAGACGGCATTGCGGAGTTCCCGGTGGACTTGCAGGATATATCCGGTATTAGCAATGTGGAGGTTTCCTTAGGCTCCGGTGGCGATGATTGGCAGATGAACGGATTCTCCATTGCCTATGTTCCAAGCATCGGACCAAGAAGGGTATACCTACAGAATACTTCTTCCGGCAATGATAGCAGTATTTTCCGTATGGTACGTAGCATGGAACGTACGGATATTCCGCCGTTCCCACTTGGCATCACTCGTCATTTTGATGAGAACGAAACCGATAGCTGGGATGTCACCAGTGGAAACAGTACCGGCTCCACCGGTGTGGATTATGAGTCCATGCGGTATTCTATGACCTACGAACAGGCCCAGATGAATCTTGGATTCGTCAACGGTCGGAAGAAATACGATGTTACCGTCAAAGTTGCAGACGATGACAGCACATCCAACGGAAACGGAGATTCCGGATCCGCCAACCATTTTTACTTCCAGTTGATGTTCAAAAACGGAAATTCCGCGGTGGTTCTTGCCAACCAGCAGCTGTCGGCAGATGGCTTTAGAGCAGGATACAACGAGAGTTTCACGGTGATCACCAACCGGGATTACGGCAATCTGACCGGAGTTCGCATTATTCCGGAGGATTTGTCGGAAGACAGTGATGTGTTTGATAAGCTGAATATTGATCGAATTACGGTAACCGAGCAGACCAACGGCGGCGCAGCCATGCAGTATGTGGTAGATTCCGTTGGTTGGGTCGGTATCGATTATCACGATAAGAGTGAAGACGGTTCCATTCGTGGACGACAGGGAAGAACCATGTCGGAACTGGCTTCCAGATACAATGTGTCCTATCAGCGACATGTAGTTAATCTCCTCTGTGAGGTAATGACACTTCCTTGGGAAATGGAAGATTACCTGCAGGTACATGGCTCCATCTGTTTTGATCTTACCTATGTGGATAACAACGGACAACCGCAGACCATCAGCTTCGATGTGGTGAATCGAATGGCACAGTACATGAATAGTTC
>JAGDAL010000094.1 GCA_017959525.1 Lachnospiraceae bacterium
CAATTTTCATCTGCTGGAATACAATACCGTGCGCATTCAGCTCCGCAATTCGCTGTAAGAATTCATGCTCTTCATCTACAACAGCAAGAATCTTGGATAACGCGCGTACGGTAAAATCGCTGGAGTTGCCTTCCGGCGGTGTCAATCCCGGACGTCTTACGAATTCCTGGCAATAGGTCTCCAGCAAAACATACTTGTCTTCGAAATAATTATAGAAGGTCGCTCTTGGGATCATGGCAACTTCACAAATATCACTAACTGTCACCTTTTCGAACGGTTTTTCCATCATCAAACTACACAGACTTTCAATAAAAATCTTGATGGTACGCTTTGCCGTCAGGCTTTTTCTTCGCTTATCATTCAATTTCATCTTTACTGATTCTCCTTTGATTTGAATAGTATTTGGTATTGCGTTACTTAGGATTTAAAAAGTGTATTTAAAATTCCCCTGCCCAAGGAAGCTCCGATGTTGCCACCTAAGGTACGTCCGAACTTGCCGCCGACCGCACTTCCTACGGTATGTCCAACGGTTCGTCCAATGGTTCCCGCTGCGGAAGATGCGACTTTTTTCGCTTCCCGCTTCACGGTTTTCTGCTGCTTCTGTTTTGCCTTTGCCTCTTCGGCTTCCTTCTCGGCAGCAGCTTTGGCTTCGCCCTCTTCGATGCCCATACGCTGGAAGAACTCGAAGGCGGAATCCCGATCCACCATGTTGGCGTACTTCGAAGCCAATAAATTATTGTTGATTTGCGCCTGACGGGTTCCGTCATCGATTGCGCCCATCTTGGATTGTGGCGGTAAAATTGTGACCCGCTCCACCACTGTCGGTGTTCCGTCTTCTGCCATCACTGATACCAATGCTTCGCCCACACCTAAGACTTCTAAGGTCTCCTTGGTATCGAAGGATGGGTTGGTACGGAACGCATCCGCCGCAGCCTTCAGATATTTCTGATCTGCCGGCGTATATGCATGAAGTGCATGCTGCACTTTATTGCCTAACTGACTTAAGACGCCATCCGGAATATCCTTCGGTGTCTGTGTAATAAAATAGATGCCCACGCCCTTGGAGCGAATGAGCTTCACCACCTGCTCCACCTTATCCAACAGTTCTTTGGACGCATGGTCAAAGAGCATATGTGCTTCATCGAAAAAGAATACCATCCGCGGCTTCTCCAAGTCCCCCGCTTCCGGTAAGGTCTCGAACAACTCTGCCATCATCCACAGAAGGAAGGTGGCATACATGGTCGGATTCAAAATCAGCTTCTGGCAATCCAATACATGGATTTTGCCTTTGCCGTTCTCATCCGTTGCCAGCCAATCGTGAATATCCAAGGCCGGTTCTCCGAAAAAGAGATCACCACCTTCTGCCTCCAAAGCAACGATGGCACGTACAATGGCAGACAAGCTTTGCTTGGCAATGTTGCCGTAAGTTAAGGAATATTCCTTCGCCTTGTCACCCACGTAAGAAATCATGGATTTTAAATCCTTGGTATCAATGAGTAACAGCTGCTCATCATCTGCAATCTTAAAAATCACCGTTAAAATATCTGTCTGGGTATCGTTCAGTCCTAAGATTCTAGCCAGAAGCAGCGGTCCCATCTCCGATATGGTGGTACGAAGTGCGATGCCCTTCTCCTGGTACACATCCCAGTAAGTGGTTGGATATTTGCGGAACGCAAACTCCGAAAGTCCCAATCCGTCGATGCGCTTCTGTAAGGAATCATTCATGCTTCCTTCCTGACACATACCGGCTAAGTCTCCCTTGACGTCTGCAAGGAAAACCGGAACGCCCACATCGCTAAAAGACTCTGCCATAACCTTCAAGGTCACGGTCTTACCGGTACCGGTAGCGCCGGCAATCATTCCATGACGATTGGCCATGGATGGACGAATCCAAATCTCTTCTTCCCCTGACTTTCCGATGATGATTTTTCCGTCTTTGTACATAACTCCCCCGCTCTATGCTTGTTGCACATGTCTATTATATTACATTTAATATAATTTGTATAGTTGTCTAACTTTTTACGGTAGTATCTGCAAAAAGCGCGCCTACTTGCTCATTTCTTCCGCCTTTGCAACGGTTGCGCGTATCCCTTCCATGACACTTCCACGGAAACCGCTCTTCTCCAACGCAGCCACTCCCGCAATGGTGGTTCCTCCCGGAGAACATACCGCATCCTTCAATGCACCCGGATGGGTTCCGGTCTCCAATACCATCTTGGCAGAACCAAGCACGCTCTGTGCTGCGAACTTATATGCCTGCGCACGAGGCATGCCTTCCACTACAGCAGCATCAGCCATCGCCTCAATCAACATATAAATAAACGCCGGTGAAGAACCGCTGACGCCAATGACTGCATTCATCATAGACTCCGGAACCACCTCGACCTGGCCGAAGCTCTCGAAGAGCGCCTTCACCCGTTCAATATCTTCAGCATCCAAATTCGCATTCGGTGTAATCGCCGTCATCGCCTCACCTACCAATGCCGGAGTATTTGGCATGGCACGAACCACCTTTAACTTACCTGCTACCTCGATGGACATCAGGGCCGTCTCAATCATGGACAGGCTCTTGCCTGCTGCCACGGAAATCACAATCTGATCTGCAGCCAACTTGCCATTGATCTGTGGCAACACTGCATCAAACTGATACGGCTTAATCGCCAGGAAAATAATGTCTGCCTTCTCAGCCACTTCCACGCTATCCAAAGTCACCGTAATCCCCAGTTCCTTTGTAATACGCTCCTTCGTACCTTCACTCTTACAGGATGCAATAATCTCACTCTTTCCAGCCAACCCATTCTTCAAGATGCCCCCAATCATGGCGCTTCCCATGTTGCCGCATCCGATAAAACCAATCTTGTAATCTCTTTTCATGTTTTTCTCCTTTCCCGAGTCAAACTCGAGTTCATTATACCACGAATCCCACACGTCGTGGGGCTGTCCCTGTGTTTCC
>JAGDAL010000095.1 GCA_017959525.1 Lachnospiraceae bacterium
ATCAGGCAGTTCTTTCAGAGCCACAGTATGCCGGAACATCTTCAGAAGGTGGTTCAAAAGCTGCAGAAGCTCTTATGAGCGCAAATCCTGACCTTGATGCTCTTATTCCTGCAGGTGGTGGTGGAGATCCTCTTCAGGGAGCTATCGCTGCAGTAGAGCGTGCCGGAAAGACAGATTCTATCGATATAGTATCAACAGACTTCCTTCCAGACCTTGGCGAGAGACTTGCAAACGGTTCTATGGCAGGTGAGTCAGGTGGACATTACTGTGATCCACTCTTCGCTTTCATGGCAGTATATAACGCAATCAAGGGTAACTACACAGGAAATGCCGGTAAATTCGAAGACATCAACTTCCCTTACCTTTATGTAGCATCACCTGAAGATTACGCTGATTATGAGAAGTATTTCGTAGATCAGCTTCCTTACACAGATGAAGAACTTGTAGAAATGTCAACACTCGATATGGAGGGACTTAAGCAGAAGGCAGCATCATTATCAATCGAGGATGCAGCAGCCAGATCGGGTAAATAACACGCAGCACGTGTTGAAAAATACATTTTTTAATCCCTAGGCCGGTATCGCACGGCGGTACCGGCCCATTTTCTGCAAAAAAAGAGGTGAATCTGTATGAATGCATCAAATGAAACAACCGGAAAAAAGATGTCAGGTCAGGTGAAAGGCTACCTGTTACTTATTTTCCTGGTTATACTTTCGTGGGGAATATTTAAAGTTATTACCCCGAATAATTTCGGCTCTGCTAAGAATATGTTGAGCTATTTCGAGGCATCGCTGCTTGCGGCAGTGGGGGCTGTAGGATTTTATTTCGTAATGGTTATGGGAATGTTTGACTTTTCCATAGGCGCCAACATTATGCTTTCCGCTATAGTCGGATGTGTATTTGCCAATCGTCTTGGACTTGGCTATATGGGTCTGATTGTCGGAAGTATACTGACAGGAGCTCTTGTAGGTTTGTTAAATGGTTTCTTCTATGCAAAACTCAGAATTCCGTCAATGATCGTAACAACCGGACTTGCTTTAATCTACGAATCGATCGCGAACTATATTGCCGGCGGCGTGGAACAGACTCTTCCTTCAAACCTGAGGACGTTCGGTCAGATGCCGGGGAATCTCATCCTGGCAGTTATCGCATTTGCGATTGCTTACCTTTTACTTAACTATACAAAGATCGGAACCTATACCTACGCCATAGGAAGCAATGAGTTTGTGGCAAAGAATATGGGTATCAATGTTAACTTCTATAAAATACTGGCATTTATCATAAGTGGTGCCTTCCTTGGAATCATGGCCGTTCTTACAATAAGTTACGGTTCTTCCATGGTTGCGGTAACCGGTATGGCTTCCATGAGCCGAAACTTTGTTCCGACTATGGGATGCTTCTTCGGACTTGCGTTCAAGAAGTACGGCATGCCGCTTCCTGCTATTATAATCGGTGAGTTTGTTATAAACATTATCTTCTTCGGATTTATTGCGCTTGGTGCTCCAACCGCTATCCAGGACGTTATCACCGGATTTGCCCTGCTCATTATCGTTACAATTACAACTAAAGTTACCAATGGCGAGATTGTGAAATAAGGAGGAGGACTTACCATGAGTGATATTAGATTACAGGTAGAGAAAGTCAGCAAGAATTTCGGAATCACCAAGGCTCTTAAAGAGGTATCTTTCAATATTAATAAGGGTGAGATACATGCTCTTATCGGAGAGAACGGTTCCGGAAAATCAACTCTGACGAACTCTCTTACCGGAATATATCAGAAAGACAGCGGTGTTTTCTATCTTGATGGAAAAGAAGTAAGTCCTAAGAATCAGGTTGAAGCCAATAATGAAGGAATCTCCATCATTGTGCAGGAACTTGGTACATTGGATGGACTTACAGTTGCCGAAAA
>JAGDAL010000096.1 GCA_017959525.1 Lachnospiraceae bacterium
ATGGCATAGCACAGGATATCTCTGGATATCGCCTGCACAATGTTCTCAACGAACTTCGGACCGTAGCTCTCGATCCGCTCCCATTTCTTCGGTGCACCTACTCCCTCATAGGTAACGGATTCACCGCCAAAACGATTCTCCCCTATCCTCGGCTTCACATAGGACAGCTGCCTGCCTGACGGCAACGTGATAAACAACATGCCGTTCCTGCATTCAAAGCGGATACCCTTAAGCACAGATGGTTCCCGCTGCTGGATCGCTTTTTTGACAGCCCTGTCCACGTCCCACCAAAACCGGACGATATTCACCCTGCTCATGGCCCTTGGTAGGATTTAGGTTTACTTTTACAATATCACCACGGTGAAATATCAAAATACTTCACCCCCTACGTCGTCGCCCCAATCCAGTTCGCCGCCGCCCTTGATATCTTCTGCGGTCAACGCTTCATAAGGCTTCCCGTAAAAGGACGCAAAGAGTTCCTTGGTGGAGCATTCCTTCTTTAGAATCAATTGTTCTCCCTGCAGCTCATAACTTACCGTATCGCCCTGCTCTAAATGCATGGCTTCCGCCACATTAGCCGGAATACGAAAGCCCAGGGAGTTTCCCCACTTGGATATTTTTATCTGCATGGCCGCCCTCCTTCTTTGATATACATTGTATATCATTCCAGGACTGCCTGCAAGCATTCGAATCGCCATAGAACGACCTCCTAGTAGGTAATCTCTCCGGTCTCCCTGCAATAGTAGTACGGATGGTCGGATAGGATGTCCTCCGGCTCTACTTCCGTGGCATTTACCTGCTGAATCAGCTCCATCAAGCCCGCGTAATCCTTGCGGTCATTGGATGGGAAAAAGATCAGCTCATGAATGCTGGACGGAATGATAAAAAAGTCGGACTGCATGCACTTGGCAAACTCCGAGAGCATGTTGGGATACAGCATGGTGGTAGCCCCGTGCACCCGCGGTACATTGGATACGATGTAGAGACGGTGGAACTCTAGGATGGTTTTTAACTCGTCATCCATAGGAATGCCCATCACCTCAGAGAGCACATCCCCCATAGGCTGAATCACGTAAGGCATGAGGCGCGGGGTGTTGACGGAAGCCGCCTTCCATAAGTCCTCCACGGTCACCTTCCACAGCTTCAAATGGGAATTGTGTAACAGAATGGTTGCGGTCTCTTTTTCCTTCTGGTCAAAAAGACAAAGGAAAACCACCGCAAGGTCCAGATAGTCAAGGTGTGGCACATCCTCTAAGAGTTCCTTATTGCGGACTTTGCTTACCACCTTGTAGATGATGCGCGGCCGCACACGATGATAATCCGAGAAGAAGTCCACGTCCAAATCCTTGGCGGGACGGTTGTTCTCATAGAGCATCACCAGATCGTCCATCACATCGGTAAAAGAAGCTTCGCCCTCCTCCACGCGCCGGAAAAATCCGTTCAGATAAATGGTTGGGGAAATCGTATTGCCCGGTTCACAAATCACGACGCCATCCAGCTTGCGGTCGTTGTTCTTCAGTACAGTTCGAATGCGAATCTGGGTATCGGCAGGAAATCTGCCTTGAAGATGGGTTGGTACTTCCTTAAGAAATTGTTCGTATGTCATAAATTCACTCACGACATACCGTATGGGATTTGCATAAGCAAAAGCTCCAAGCCGGACTTGAACCGGCGACCCCTTCATTACGAATGAAGTGCTCTACCAACTGAGCTATTGAAGCTTGCGTACACGTCTGACTCAGTCGCGTACTAACTGATTATATACTAACAAAAGCGGTGATTCAAATACTTTTTGCGAAAAATTATTCCTGATCCATGTAGCGCATACGAACCCGCTCGATGTCTGTATAACATGCCAAAAATGCATCCACAACCGCAGGGGAAAATTGCTCGCCCCGCTGGTCGATAATCTCCTGTTTTGCATCGGACGCCGCCCAGGCATCCTTGTAGGAGCGCTTGCTGGTCAAGGCATCGTACACATCCGCTACCGCCACAATCTGCGCATAAATCGATATCGCATCCCCACGAAGACCTCTAGGATAGCCGGTACCGTCCCACTTCTCATGGTGCTGTAGGGCAATGATTCTAGCCATCTCCATCACCTCGCCCTTGGAATTCTCTAGGAGGTTCCAACCGAACTGGGAGTGCTGCTTTACGATTTCATACTCTTCTGCCGTCAGACGGCCTTTTTTCTCTAAGATACTCTGATCGATTAAGAGCTTACCCAAATCGTGCATCATGGCCGCAATACGAACCTGTTCTGCTAAGGTTACGTCTTTTAAAATGCGCATAGCAAGAAGTCTGGAATACTCCGCCACACGACGAATTTGCTGTCCCGTCTCGCCGGACTTGGCCTCCGTAATCTCCGCCAGGGAAATGATGATATCCTCCTGGGAATGCTGTAGCTTCTTGAAGTAGTTCATCTTCTTTTCTACCTGCAGCGCCTCAGAGAAACTCAGCTTCATATAGCCTAGCGCGAATCCACTACTAATGAGGGCAATACCGTCCAGCCAGATGATGTACTTCGGCACCCGAAGGTCCGATGCCAACTCCGGAAACAGGTAGTACGCACCGTAGAGCAAATCCAAAACAAAGAATAAGCCCACCAGATAGATAAAAATCCGTCGCCATTGAATGGTGCGGTTATGCATGACAAAGTGCAAATCCTTGCGCTGTGCCAGATAGAGAATCGCCTGGAAAATCACGAAGCAAAGCATGTAATTCCAAGGCTCCGTGCTAATGACCATGCACAGTCGCTCCACGCAGACGTATTCCATATAAATGGTGGCGCCCACGCAGTCCATCAGCCCCGTAAATCGGGAATAAACCCAGCCACCCAGGGATACAATGGCAGCGTCAAACAGGATTACATACGGCAAAAACGCCATCGGCATGTAGATATCCACGCCAAAGAGATCCAGGATGCCCTGATACAGCGAATAGGACAGTTCCTCACCGATGACTGCTAAAAATCCGCTGGATAAAAAGAACAACGCAATGCCCCGCAGGACTTCATATGACCGTTTTCTCGGTTGTGATATATGCAACAAATAGGCATTAAAAAGTGCGAACCATACTCCGGCCACCAGCTTCGGCCAGTAGTAAAACCATGGGCTCAATAGACTTACCTCCTAATAACAGGAAAAGCCCCTTGCATCCATCCGATGCAAGGAGCGTCTTCTTATTCGGCTTCCATAAAGTACATTCTTGAAGCAAAGTCCGTCATGACACGGACCTGGTCGTTGAATCCACTGCTGGCAAATCCTTGCTTGAGATTCTTGCCGACCTGCATTAATGCATCTCCGTATATTGTAACATCTTCTGTCTCACCGTCAATCTTCACCACCTGTGCCATGACGTTGTGCAAGAGTCCGTCCTGTTTTACATGGACCGGAGCCACTGCATTGATCAGGCTTCCGAAGGTTTTCACATTGTGTTTGAAAGGCAGGCTGTAGAAATGATATTTCGTCTCTGCCTCTAATCCCTTGGCACGGAAGTTTACATACGGCTCGTTGGCTTTTACTTCCTGCTGGAGCATCATGCCTACCGCATCCTTCTTGTCCTTGGAGACTACCATCCACTGGTAGATATTGCCTTCCTGCAGGCGGTAGAAGTTACCGAACTGCATGGTGGCACGATGTTTTTTATACAACGCAACCTGCGCTGCGATTTCTTCCAACTCATCCTTCTTCATATCAGAGAGGTTACACTCGTAACCAAGTACCCCGAAGGATGCCACGTTGAATCTGGTGCTAAGCGGTGTATTCCGCAGGGTCTGATGGTTCGGGCATGCGGATACATGGGCCGTTACCACGTTCATCGGATAACCGTAGCTGTAGCCGTTCTGAATGGACAGACGACTGATGGCATCGCTGTTGTCGCTTCCCCAGATTTGTGGGAAATAACACAAAATACCAAGGTCGAAGCGGTTACCACCGGACGCACATCCCTCGAAGAGAATCTGCGGGAACTCCTCCGTCAGGGTCTTCATCATGCGATACAGACCCATGATGTAGCGATGGTTCACCTCCTGCTGCTTCTCGGCCGGCAGGTACGGAGAATAATAATCGGACCAAATACGGTTCATATCCCACTTCACGTAAGCGATATTGGCAGAGGAGAAAATCTGACGCATCTGCTCGGTCATGCACTCTACCACTTCCGGATTACAGAAGTCTAGGATCCGCTGATTACGGCCTTCGGAATGATCCTTACCAGGGATGGCCAAGGCCCAATCCGGATGGGCACGATAGAGATCACTGTCCACGTTGACCATCTCCGGCTCTACCCAGATACCAAACTCCATACCAACGGAGTTGATCTTATCTGCCAAACCCTTCAGGCCATTCGGAAGCTTCTTGGTATTTACTACCCAGTCTCCTAAGGCGCGCTTATCGTCGCTACGCTGGCCGAACCAGCCATCATCCATAACGAAGAGCTCCATGCCGGCTTCCTTGCCCTTCTTGGCAAGACCAACCAGCTTTCCTTCATCGATGTCAACATAGTTGGCTTCCCAGCTGTTTAAGAGGACCGGACGCTCCTTGTCCCGCCATACTCCACGTACAATGTGGTGATGAACGAAGGCATGGAGGTTTTGGCTCATACCGTTGTGTCCCTGATTGGAAAAGGTCATCACTGCTTCCGGCGACTCCAATTCCTCCTTCGGGGAAAGCTCCCAGGCAAAGGCCGTAGGATTCATGCCCCAGACGATGCGGGTTTTCCCATGGGGGGATACCTCAGCTGCTTCATAGTGGTTGCCGCTGTAAACAAGGTTCAGGCCGTAGGCACATCCCGTATCTTCGGTGGTACCGTATTCATA
>JAGDAL010000097.1 GCA_017959525.1 Lachnospiraceae bacterium
GTATCTGCGGCTGGTCTCTAAGTTGTTGTGGATGCGCTTGACGCCTGCGGCCTTCAGGCGAAGCAGGTCTTCCTTGGTAAGGAGTCCCAAAGAGACGCAAGGTGCAAGGTCTGTATGCTCTGTAATCTGGCGTACGTTCTCGCAGACCTGGTCGATGTCCTTGGAGCCCATCTTGCGGCCGCTGGCAACCTGACAATAGTGGGCGATTCCCATATGGGCGTGGGCGAGAGCATCCTCTCGTACCGTATCTGCATCTCTGGTTGCAAACTGTGGAACTTCGGCCTTGGAACAGCTGGACTGGGAGCAATACTTACAGTTCTCGCTGCAGCGTCCGCCGCGGACACTTAAGACGGCGCACATATCGAAGGTGTCGCCACAGAAGGTGCGTCGGATTTCATCTGCAGCTTGTTGCAATTCCAACAGGTTGGCATCCACTAAAAAGAGGGCTTCCTCCTTAGTAATGTCTTCCCCGGATAATACATGTTCTTTGATGGTCGTTACTGTCATGGTCATTCCCCTTTGTTACAAGTCTTTCATAGCAAGTGTAGAAGAGGTGCGTTGCGATGTCAACCAAGTTGCTCGACGAGTGTACAATCGCAGAGCATTTGAACCAACCGGGCAAAAAGTATATGATGGAACAGATGAAAAAATAAATGAGGAATATGTATATGAAGAAAATCAGCATTACTTATAACGCACCGACGGTATTAACTTTTGTTCTGATTTGTGCGGCAGCGGTGATTCTTAACGGATTAACCGGCGGACGGTCTAACAGCCTGTTGTTCGTGACCTATCATTCTTCGCTTACCGACTTACTGACCTACGTGCGATTTTTTACCCATGTCTTCGGACATAGCGGATGGGCACACTTCGTTGGAAATGCAACATATTTACTGTTGCTCGGACCGATGTTGGAAGAGAAGTACGGTTCCAAGACCTTATGGATTGTGATTGGTATTACGGCACTTGCTACCGGTCTTGTAAACTATATCTTTTTCCCGAACGTTGCTCTGTGCGGTGCCAGCGGCGTGGTATTTGCCTTTATTATTATGGCTTCTTTTACGGGCTTCCGTAACGGCGAGATTCCGTTGACCTTCATCCTGGTGGCCATCATTTTCATCGGCCAGCAGATCATCGACGGCCTCTTCGTTACCGACAACATTTCTAACATGGCACACATCGTTGGTGGTGCGGTTGGTTCCATCTTGGGATATATCTGGAATGTACACCCGGCAGGTCGCAGAAGATAGGGATTTTGCATATTGTATTGATGTGCAAGTATGGTAAAATATGTTCAAATATGACTTTTTGGGAGGTAAACCATGAAAAAACTATCAGTTAAGACAATCGTAGCAATTGGTATTGGTGCAGCTTTATTCTTCGTTCTTGGTAGATTCGTTGCAATTCCTAGTCCTGTACCGAACACCAATATTTCCTTGCAGTATGGCATCCTTGCTTTCATCGCAGCAGTTTTCGGACCGGTTGCAGGTGTTTTGGCAGGTTTGATCGGACACTTCTTCATCGACTTCAGCTATGGCTGGGGCGTATGGTGGAGCTGGGTAATCGCTTCTGCAGTATTCGGTTTGGTATCCGGATTGGTTACTTTGAAGCTGGATTTAGATGAGGGCGAGTTCAACTCTAAGGGCCTTTTATTATTCAACGGCGGACAGATCTTAGGACACATCGTAGCATGGGTTGTTGTAGCACCGGTGCTTGACATCTTAATGTACGCTGAGCCTGCGAACAAGGTATTCCTTCAGGGTGTTGTTAGTGCGATCTTGAACATCGTAACAACCGCCATCGTTGGAACCATCCTTTGCATCGCTTATGCGAAGGCAATTCCGAAGGCAGGCAGCCTTACTGAGGAAGACTAATTTATCTTTGATATAACATGATGTAATGTGCGGGCGGGAGATTTACTTCCGCCCCTTTTTAAGGATTTTTATGACAGACAATATAATTGAATTTCGTGACTTTGGATTCCAATACAAAGCACAGCAATCCCCAACGCTATACGACATTAATTTTGCCGTAAAAAAGGGCGAGAAGGTGCTGATCGCAGGCCCTTCCGGATGTGGCAAGAGTACCCTGGTGCATTGCATGAACGGACTCATTCCATTTTCCTATACGGGCAAGATGACCGGCAGTGTGACTGTGGCCGGCAAAGAGACCAAGGATGCAAGCCTCTTCGAGATTTCCCATACGGTAGGAACGGTGTTGCAGGACAGCGATGCCCAGTTCGTGGGCATGACCGTTGCGGAGGATATCGCCTTTGCTCTGGAGAATGATTGCATTCCGTTACCTGAGATGAAGGAGCGTGTGAAGCAGGTTGCCAAGATGGTCAACATCGGCGACTTTTTGACCCATGCCCCAAGCGAAGTCTCCGGCGGGCAGAAGCAGCGTGTATCTGTAGCCGGCGTGTTGGTAGATGATGTGGATGTGCTGCTTTTCGATGAGCCGCTGGCGAACTTAGATCCGGCCACCGGCAAGCAGGCCATTGAGCTTATTGATGAGATGCAGAAGCAGACCGGAGCAGCCGTAATTATCATCGAGCATCGTATCGAGGATGTGTTGCATCGTCCGGTGGATCGCGTGGTGCTGATGAATGAGGGCCGCATTGTGGTGGATACCTCTTCCGACAAGCTCCTCTCCGGAGATTATCTGGAGCGTTGCGGCGTGCGAGAGCCGTTGTATGTAACCGCCCTTCGTTATGCTGGGGTGGAGATTACCCCGGAGAAGCATCCGAGCCATTTGGATACCCTTGTCCTTACCGACGAGGAGAAGGCAAAGGTGCATCAGTGGTTCAAGGAAGTTCCGGCGACTGCAACACCGGTGGAATCCGAGTACATGTTACAGGTATCCCATGTAGAATTCGGTTATGAGAAGACCATGACGTCCGTATTGCACGATATTTCCGTGGATGTGCGTCGTGGCGAGATGTTAGCCATTGTTGGTACCAATGGAGCGGGCAAGTCCACGTTTTCCAAGGTGGTCTGCGGTTTCGAGGAACCGACCAAGGGTAGCATTACCTTCTGTGGACAGGATTTTTCTACCTATAGTATCAAAGAACGTGCGGAGCATGTGGGCTATGTGATGCAGAACCCGAATGCTATGATTTCTCAGGTGATGATCTATGATGAGGTGGTTTTTGGCTTGAAAAACCGAGGCATCCCGCAGGACGAGATCGATCGCCGCGTGGAAGAAGCCTTGCGTGTCTGCGGTTTGTGGCGCATGCGCAAGTGGCCGATCAGTGCCTTAAGCTTCGGACAGAAGAAGCGTGTGACCATTGCGTCTATCCTGGTGCTTGGACCGGAGCTTATCATCTTAGACGAGCCGACCGCCGGACAGGATTACAAGCATTATACGGACATTATGGAATTCCTCTTGGAGTTACATTCCAATGGTATCACCATCGTGATGATTACCCACGATATGCACCTGATGTTAGAGTATGCCACCCGAGCAGTGGTATTCTCCCATGGACGTGTCATCGCAGATGATACGCCGGCACATATCCTGACGAACCCGGAGATTATCGCAGAAGCAAGCCTGAAGGAGACCTCCCTTTATCATTTGGCCATGAAGTGCGATTTATCCGATCCGACGGCGTTCGTACAACGTTTTATTGATTACGAGAGGAATACAGCAAGACATGACGAATCTGTTTAATTATATTGAGCGCAAATCCGCCATTCACAATTTAACGGGAGCGACGAAGCTGATCTGTCTGATGCTGTGGAGCTTCGCAGCCATGGGCACCTACGATACCCGCTATCTGGCTCTGCTCTCCCTACTTAGTATGGGATTATTCAAAATCGGACATATCCGCATCAAGGATGTTTCCTTCATGTTGGGATTTACGGCGATTTTTTTGGTATTAAATACCATTTTGGTGTACGCCTTCTCTCCGCTGCATGGTTCGGAGATCTACGGCACCACCACCTATTTGACGGCGTATCACGGCTATTTTGCCCCGACGGCAGAGCAGCTGTTTTACCACCTGAATTATTGGCTGAAATACTTGGCAACCATTCCGATTATTCTGTTGTTTGTGTGCACCACCAACCCGAGTGAGTTTGCAGCCAGCCTGAATCGCATCGGTGTCAGCTATTCCGTAGCGTATTCCGTTGCCCTGGCTCTGCGCTACATTCCGGACGTGCAGCACCAGTACTACGAGATTAGTAAGGCCAGCCAGGCCCGCGGTGTGGAGATGAGTAAGAAGGAATCCTTAGTCCATCGTTTGAAGGCAGCATCTGCTATCTTAGTACCGCTGATTCTTACCAGTATGAGCCGTATCGAAGTAATCTCCAATGCCATGGAGCTTCGCGGCTTCGGTAAGAACAAGAAGCGTACCTGGTACATGGAGCGCAAATTCCGCATCTGGGATTACCTGTGCATCCTGATTTGTATTGGACTTTTGGTGATTACTTTGGTGTTAAATCACATCA